>JAUHYX010000072.1 GCA_030426285.1 bacterium | reverse complement strand
ATGGTGGAAAGACATTTGCCGAATTGGAGATAATCTCAGAGTTCCACACACCGAGAATATTTCAGAATGGAAATTCATTCAACGTCAATGGTATCAATCCTGACAGAATGTATCCATGCCCTCACATTGCTTTGGACAAGTCGGATGGCCCTTATGCTGGAACAGCATATGCAGCGTGGACTGCAAATGGAATTGAGAGTATTGGCAATAAGGGTATGGACGTGTTTTACTCTTACAAACGCCCTGGTGGAACTTGGACTTCTCCTAAGCAAGTTCACGACGTAGATGATGCTACCAGCCAATTCTACTCAAGTGTGGCGGTATCTGGGCGTGGTGAAGTCGTTGTTGCTTGGTACGACCAACGCAACGGTCCGCAAAACACTCACTATCGGATGGCGGTCTCAAGAAATGGTGGTGAGTCGTTTGGAACGAGTTTTGAACTGTCAACAGCCCCAACAAACTTTCCATCTATTGGAAATCAAAACAACGGATTTGGCATCGGTGAATACAATCAGATTATGACTACGGATTATTATGCCATTCCTGTTTGGGCTGATGGCCGCAAGAACAATGGCGATATTGATTTATATGCAGCAACTGTGAATTTGGAGACTTCAAGTGTCGACGACTACCGCCTTGTTGAAGACAAGCTGAGTCTTCTTGGCGTGTACCCAAACCCTGTCAACGGCAATTCTGTTGCTGTTGAGTTTAAGACAGAAGAGCCCGTAACAGCGGATCTCATAGTTACATCGATGACTGGTGAGGTTGTCCTTGAACTAGGTGAGATGCAATTGCAACCGGGTGTAAGTACAATCAATGTGGATGTCTCGAATCTTGCATCTGGCTCCTACCGACTGGTTGCGCAGACGTCTATCGGAGCTGTATCTGCATCGCTAGTAAAAATCAAAGATTAGCGGGGTTTTGCAAGAGCCTCATGGCAGTATTAGAGTGGCATTTGAGTCACATCAAGGCAGAACTTGCCACCGCTGAATTCTTTGATACCCATAAGTAGTTATTGTTGAGGTGTCAGCAGTCCACGAGTCTGTTGACACCTTTTTTGTATATGCACTTACAGGTATCGAAATGTGTTCAAAGCCCGCTTTGACTTCGCGATGTTGGTCGTTGTGTTCAATGCAGCCAGAGGCTAACGATCTGGGACCTAGCCATGTTACAAATGGTGATTCCGCACACACTGTAAACCTGCACGATTCTTGGGGTCTTGTTGGATCTTGGAAAGTATACACGCATACACTTCCGCTCCTGCGGTTTAGCACAGCGAGAGCTTGCCCCCGAACTGAGTAGCTTAAACATTGATGCCCGTTTTCAGTCGTCGTGACGACACCGAGCAAACTCCACACAGTCTGCCCTGTTCGTTGATACGCTCTGATTTCTGTTGAGAGATATGATGTTGTGAAGCAAAGCATGCCGTTGCTTGAGACACAGGATATATGCCTGTCTTGTTGCGAGATTCTCGGAAGTGGAATACCTCCCAAGTACTGTACAAAAATGCCTTCCTCGCCTGAAGCGACTGCGTACAACTCTAAGCGATCGTCGGACTCAACAAACACACGCAAAACATTTCCACTTTCGCTGAAACTAGCACCATCAATGTAATCCGGCTGAAACGGCAATTTAAGTGTGTTGATGAGTCGCAGGCTTACTGAACTGCTAGTCGATTTCTGCAAGCGATAGTGACAGAGCTGCAAATTGGCGTGCAGCACAACCAGCGTCGAGTCTAAAAACACAGAGGTTATTGATTCACTTGACCATTTCTTTACGTACCGCTGAGGGTTAGTGTTTTGATTCGAAGTTGCTACTTCGCGAATTCCACGTCTGCCCGAAAGGTACTGCCTCCCCGAAACTGTAAATGTACTCTGTACAAACTTATGTGGAACCTGCCCCGCAGAAGTAACACTGGCTGTGGTTTCTGTTTGAATCACTCTACTCACACGAATTGACGCAGTAGAAGAACATGATCCTTGGTACACTGTATACGTGCAACTAGCTGAAGTGTCCATCGTCGTTGCAAATGTTATTTGAACTACATGATTATCTACACTGACTTCGTTGACCACGGAGTAGGCCGATATTGAGTCGGGTACGTCAAATCCTATGTCGTTGATGAGCACGGGAATACGGATAGTGCCAGCTGTGCTGTGCACCAGCACCTCATCGTCCGTGGCAATCCCGCCTTTTGGATGCCATGTTAGCGTCGTTGTATCTCGACAGTTGTCTGGGAACAAACTCAGTACAGACACTGACGTATCGGAAGGAGTCAATGCGTGCAGACTGAACTTCACATCCGAGCACTGTACTGCACCTGCACCCAACACGAGCGTGTTTGTTGCGATAGTTGCGTGTGGGTACACGAGAATAGAACTCAAGTCACATTCCGGTGCGAGAATGTAAGGACCTACATCTTCGCGCTTGTACAGTTGGACATAGGCCACGACGGTGTCGATTCCATCGCTACCCCACACTTCGATTGACTCTGGGATGGGAGCAGCACAATCCAAGAGAAATGTGGCCGTTGAATTCTGCGCGCAATACTTAAATGCACGGATAACGCTGTTTGTACTACCCACATGCAATGTTTGCTCAGAGTCCAAGTCTACGTCGTTGTCTATGTCCTCTATTCGTAGCGGTAATCGCAGCGTGTCATGACGATTGAAATGCAATGTATCCGGAACGGTGAGAACCGGCGGATCATTAACAGCTTCTACATGCACAACTATGTGCGACTCAACAGTATTGTACCCGTCTGAAACTATCAGAGTAAGTGTATCCTTGCCATTCCAGTTTGGAGCTGGATCACAATACAGCGACAAGGAATCGCCAGAGATTGAAGCGTCGACACCTACAGTCGCTGTTGACTCACAATGAAACAACAGCTCTTCCAAGGGTGTATCTGCGTCACTAACGGCTATATTGAGGTGGGCGGCAGTGTCTTCCCCAATAGTGTACAGCGAATCCACATCAACAATGGGCTCAGGCAGATTGGCTTGCACCGCAAACCTGGTGAGAATTAGCTCGTCTCGACCTCCTGAGCCTGAAACATCGTCTATAACAAACATGCATTCTACGGTATCGAGAGGTGCAATGGGAGCTGTGACAACAACAAGTGTGTCCACAAGATCTCTAACACCTGTAGCATCTGCGCTCTCTGCCGTCTGCCAAGTAGCAGGCAGCGCAAAAATCGTATCGCCATTGTTGGTGACATAGGTTGAGAGACTAGATGCCCGCCCGTTGTTATTAAAGTATTTCCAATTGATATGTAGTGTGAGCGTGCGTATCGAAACAGGGAGCTCATTCACAATCCGAGCTTGAACGCCGCCAGGGGAAGCATCACTTCCCGTTGGCTGAATTAGCACACCTGTAACAGAAGGACTTACAAAAGCATACACGCCGCCTGACGACACGCCACCTGCAGTGGTACCGCGCGCAAAATCTCCAGATACAGCAGTTCCATCGTAGTCAGAGTCTCCGTCTGACATTCCAAAAACACGCCAAATTTTACTGTCCAACGCACCGGACGCACCAGACGGGTTGAGTCCACTCCCCTCAAAACCAACGAATTCCTCAACGAACACAGTTGTATCCGTAACAATGATTTGAGCTTGACAACGAGAATTTATCGCGCTCAGAAAAAGAACTGTAGCTGTTGCAACACAAAGAATATAGACTGTACGCATCACGGCTCGAACCTATCGAACACAATGCCAGTGGCAATGGCACCAATAAACTATGTGTTGTGATCGGGGTTGTCAAGCTGAGTGTCAAGAAACTCCTGCATTATCAAGCGCAATTGCTATTCAGCTCGTACGCAGAGCTCGGCAATGTTGTTGTGCACAAGCGAAGCGTGAAACGGATGTAGCTCTGCGGGCATGACACCCGATGCAACAACCGGATCTTCGCGCATAATCGCCATTGCCGACTGCTCATTCTCGGCTCTGAATATGACGATGCCGTAGGACTTGGTTTCTGTCGGTCCGGCCAACACCACAACATCTTTTTCAACCAGTGTTCGCAAATACTCAAAGTGCTTGCCAAGTACTTTCTGTTCTTGACCTGAAAACTCTATTCTTGCACTTGGACGCGCAATATGTAGCACATATATCCACAACTGCATTCTACTCTCTTCTATTGGATTCAACTTTTGTATTTTTATCTGTATTCCATTTTACGAAATACTTGGACAAGCAATATGGCAAAGGTATTAATCATTGGAGCAGGCGGCGTTGGTGCTGTTGTAACACACAAATGCGCGCGTCATCCCGATGTTTTTGAAGAAATCACGCTCGCTTCACGCACAAAATCAAAATGCGATGCGATTGCCGATCAGATTGGTGGCGATCGTATTCAAACAGCTCAGGTTGATGCAGACAATGTTCCTGAAACAGTTGCTTTGATCAAAAAGACTGGTGCTGAAATTGTTATAAATGTAGCGCTTCCGTATCAGGATTTGCCGATCATGGACGCATGCCTAGAGGCCGGTGTTCACTATATGGATACAGCCAACTACGAGCCAAAAGACGTTGCAAAGTTTGAGTACTCTTGGCAATGGGCGTATCAGGAGAAATTTAAGGAAGCGGGTTTGATGGCTCTGCTAGGGTGTGGATTTGACCCCGGCGTGACGCAAGCCTACACGGCGTACGCAGCCAAACATCACTTTGATGAAATTCACTATCTCGATATTGTTGATTGCAATGGCGGTGACCACGGCAAAGCATTTGCCACCAACTTCAACCCTGAAATCAATATTCGTGAAATCACGCAAAAAGGTAAATATTTTGAAAATGGCGAGTGGATTGAGATAGACCCGATGTCAATTCACAAGTCCATTTCGTACCCAAATATCGGTGAGCGCGAGTCATACTTGCTCTATCACGAAGAACTCGAGAGTTTGGTGAAACACTTTCCAACAATTAAGCGCGCCCGTTTTTGGATGACATTTGGTCAAGCGTACATCACGCATCTTCAGGTGCTCGAAAATGTTGGTATGACGTCTATCAAGCCAGTGATGTATGAAGGCAAGGAAATCGTCCCTCTGCAGTTCTTAAAGGCTGTGCTTCCTGAACCGAGCGATTTGGGCGAGAATTACACCGGCGAGACTTCTATTGGTTGCCAGATTCGCGGGGTGCAGAATGGAGTCGACAAAACATACTATATCTGGAACAACTGCTCTCATGCTGATGCCTATAAGGACACGATGTCACAGGGCGTGTCTTACACTACAGGTGTTCCAGCTATGTCAGGCGCGTATCTCATGGCCACAGGTGAGTGGTTGAAGCCAGGTGTTTGGAATGTTGAGCAAATGGATCCCGATCCGTTTTTGAAACTTGTGGCTGAAAACGGGTTGCCGTTTAATGAAAAAGTGAATGTTGAATTACCACATGAATACCCGGACTAATCATGAACTATTCTGTAATACCATCGCCCTGCTACGTGCTTGATGAACAAGCGTTTCGCAACAACCTTGAGGTACTCAACCGCGTGCAACAAGAGGCTGGTGTTACAATTCTATGCGCTCTTAAGGGGTTCGCATTTTATCATGCGTTCCCCCTTATGAAGCAGTATATACAAGGCGCAACTGCCAGCTCTCTCAACGAAGTTCTACTCTGCAACAACGAGCTACATACGCCTGCTCACCTGTGCGCACCCGCGTACAGGGACGACGAGTTTGACGAACTCCTCAGTGGTTGTAGCCACATTACGTTCAACACGTTGACTCAATACGAGCGATTTCGCGACAAAACCGCCGCAAGTGACGTTCTGTGCGGCATTCGCATCAACCCTCAATACTCCGAAATTGAAACGGATATGTACAACCCATGTGTGCCAGGCTCTCGTCTTGGCATTACGGCAGAAGTTTTAGGCGGCCACTTGCCTGATGGGATTACCGGACTGCATTTCCACACACTTTGCGAAAACGATAGCCACACCCTGGAACGTACATTGGAACATGTGGAACGCAGGTTTGGACCTCTGCTCGACAAAGTTCAATGGGTGAATATGGGTGGCGGACACCACATCACGCGCGCTGACTACGATGTGAACCACCTCATCAAAACGCTCATTGCATTTCAAGACAAGTATGATGTAGATGTCATTCTCGAACCAGGTGAAGCATTTGGATGGAAAACTGGTGTGCTCCGTGCTTCCGTGTTAGATATCATGGATAGTCAGGGCATTTCCGTAGCTGTGCTCGATACGTCAATTGCTGCCCACATGCCCGATTGCCTCGAAATGCCATATAAACCGCGCGTGATTGGTGCCACAGATGTACAAGCCGGAAAACCTACGTACAGACTCGGTGGTACTACCTGCCTGGCGGGTGATTACATCGGCGATTACTCGTTTGAAAAGCCTCTCAACATTGGTGACGACATCATTTTCGACGACATGATTCACTACACAATGGTGAAAACTCTGACGTTCAACGGAGTCAAGCTACCATCAATAGGAACGTGGAAGGAAGACGGTACGTTCGTTCTGCATCGTGAATTTGGATACGAGTCGTACAAAGACAGATTGGGCTAGCACCCCTTCGCTTTGTCTCGTGTACTCAGGTCTACGTCACTAAACCCGCATACCCACTACATCTAGAGTAAACTTCTATACTCAACAGCTAATCGCTCGCAAGCGAGATCTCTCTGTCTACAAAAAGTTTTATTATGTGTTACAACATATATTCTGCATATTCGTTTAGTGTCGTAACACAGAAACACTTTTTGTTTTAACACATCAGTTTGGAGTCTCTAACATGAAAGGCTTGTTCACAACTCTGATAGCATTCTTTGCTATTTCCGCAACTACATTGGCTGGCGAATGGAAAGTAGACCACTCGCACTCAAATGTAGGATTCACAGTTTCTCACATGGTCATCTCGAAAGTATATGGCTTTTTCCAAAAGTTCGACGGTTCGATTTCTGCGACGAAAGACGACTTTTCAGATGCAAAAATCGAATTCTCTGTTGATGTGAACACCATCAATACTCAGAACGAAAAGCGCGACGGTCACTTGAAGACAGATGACTTCTTCAATGCAGAAAAGTATCCGAAAATGTCATTCAAGAGCGTGAGCTTCACAAAAGTGAGTGGCAAGAAATACAAGCTCGTAGGTGACTTGACAATCCGCGACGTCACCAAGCGTGTAACATTCGATGTTGAGTATATGGGCACTGTAAAAGGACCTTGGGGCAACACTCGCGCCGGATTCGTTCTCTCAGGTACTATCGATCGTTTTGACTACGGTTTGAAGTGGGACAACGCACTTGAAACAGGTGGTCTCGTTGTCGGTGCTGACGTAGAGATCAATGTCAACTTAGAGCTGATCAAACAATCGTAATTGTTGAGGAGCAGGAAGCGAAAGTAGGGTCTCCATTTGAGTACATCTCACGGATTCTCTATTTTCGCTTCAACTTTTTTACACCAAGGTGCCATTCATGAAAGTATTTCACGTACCCAAAAAGAGCCAAGTTACCGGACAATTTGACGGTGGCAAGATACAGGAACGCAAACCACTAGCGTTCCCGCAAGAAGGTGGTCCTATTCGTCCTTGGAGCCAACTTATTTACTGGTCACATGCCTGGAGCGAAGAAGGCGGCCTTATAGATTTGCACCCACACCAAGCCTACTGCATTGCCACATATGTTCTCGAAGGTGAACTAGAGCACTACGACACAACTTCTGGAGCCTGGAAGCAATTGTCTGAGGGTGATTTGCAAGTCATGCACGCCGGCAGCGGATTGATGCACGCGGAAAAGCTCTTGCCAGGGAATCGCATTTTTCAGTTGTGGTTCAATGTCGACGTTGAGAAAGAGCTCGAGAATGACCCGGTGTACAGCGACTACGATGCAGGTCAGTTTCCGGTGTACGAAGACGACCACATGACTTCGTTTACCGTTATAGGCAGCGAATCTCCTGCACGCTTGGTTCCTGGCGTCACTATGCGCCGCGCACTGTTCGACAAAGGACAGTATGATTTGCCGATTCAAGATGGTGCATCTATTGGGATGTTTGTCATTGACGGTGCCATTAAAATTGGCGAGTCGTTTGGCAAAAAGCACGACTTTTTTGTGATATTTCCCGAAGAGTCATTAGTATTGGAAGCAACCGAAGACGCAGACGTGTTTGTGGTTGAGCTAATTCAAGAAGATTCTCAATAACGCAATTTGGTATACATGCAGTATTGGTTGGTGAAAACTGAGCCAGGAGCATTCTCCTGGGACGATTTGGTACGAGACGGAAAAACCCACTGGGACGGAGTGCGCAACTATCAAGCACGCAACAATCTCAAACTCATGAAAGAAGGTGACAAAGTGCTGTTGTATCACTCTGTGAACCAAAAGCAGGTGATGGGCACAACTACAGTCACAAAAGAATTTTACCAAGACCCAACCACCGAAGATGAACGTTGGGTAGCGGTTGAGCTTCAACCCGAAACGGCTTTTGCTCACCCCGTGACATTGGCGGAAGTAAAAGCAGAACCAACGCTGGAAAATATTGCGCTGGTAAAGCACTCGCGCTTGAGTGTCATGCCCCTAGAAGAAGCAGAGTACGATCAATTGTGCGCCATGGGTGCTAGAGAATAGTTGAGATTGCACCCTAATTTGGGTGCAATCGCTTTTCTACCTCTTCGAGTTCTTGCTCTGCAGCTTCGAATCCGGGACGGTTTTTGATTGCAAACTCCAACATGGTTTTTGCTTGCTCCCACAACTCGAGCTCTATAAAACACTGACCGGCGCCAAAACACGCGTCGGCATTTTCTGCGTTCTCGCCAAGTGCCAATTCATAGATCTTTCGCGCATCGTCGTTGAATCCGCACTCGAAATGCGCGCGTCCCAAAGCAGCAAGGATATCGTCTAAACGAATGCCAATTCGCGACCTGAATCTCTCCGTGCGCCACATATCGAGCAAGGCAGCAAGCGAGTCCATCACCTCGTCCCATCGGCCTTGCATACTTTGAATCAATGCTTGGATGTATGCTGTGTCGGGATGGTTTGGCGACTCATTTTTAACCTTGGCGATGAAGTCATTGGCCATATCGAGCTGGTCTTCCATCACGGCAACACTTGCGAGTCTGTGAATTGCAAGAATCGCATAATCTTCGGTCAGACCGCGCATTTCAACAGCGTTCTTGTAGTGTTGAATTGCCTCGTCGACCTCACCTTCGAAGAACGCTCTTTCGGCGAGTCCAAATTCAATGCAACCACTATTGAAGTCAGACAACTCATTGCCAATAGACGCAGTCACAGCCGTGTGTGCAAGCTTGTCAATACGCTTCATCATTTTCTGCGTAGAGCGCTTCCACGTCCACTGTGTATGTGCACGCAACATACCCATGGTACCGCGATACGCACATGCACCAGGATCTTTGAATGCCTCTTGCATTAACTCGGAAAGCGCAGAGGTATCAGGCTCAAGGAAGAACGCATCGCCGGTTAATGTATGTTCACCAATTTGATTGCCAAGCATTGACTTGTCGGCTGGGATAGTCCAACCAACCGCTTCGTCAACAAAATCATCTGTAGCGCCGCCTGCAGTGGTAATCACGGGAATGCCAGAAGCCATAGCTTCGAGAGCAGGCATGCAAAAACCCTCGCCGCGATATGGCATTACGAAAACATCTGCTGTACGGTACAGCGCTGCCATTTCTTGCTCATCAAGATATTCATCGATGTACAGAATCTCAGGATAGTCGTCTGACTGTCTGTACGAGTCAATCATTTGTTTTGCCGTCTGCCCCTTGTAATGTGTATCTCCACCCATATCCTTCACCAGTAAACACACATCGTCGCGGCTAGAAAAGGCTTTAGAGTAAGCTTCTAGGAGAATGTCAATGCCTTTGCGCTGAATTGTACCACCAACAAACAGAAACACAAAGCGTTTCTGAATAGGCAAGCTTGCCAATGGACCGTGGGGCGTATACACTGTTGGGTCAATACCATTTGGTATCACCTGCACTTTGCGGGGGTCGACACCAGAATGTATATACACATTGCGACACCATGTAGTCGGCGTCCACACTTCATCTGCAGCATTAAATGTTTCTACGAGGTCGGTTCGCAACTCTGAGAGTTCCCACGGTTGCATGATGACCCATTTACCTTCGGGGCGATCGTTCTTTGGGGGCCATGTATGGCGCACCCAAACGGCGGGGAGCTTGCGAACTTCATCTGGAATATCACCCTTGTAACGCACATCGTGCTGTTGAAGGGCGGCATATTGTTCGTTCTTAGTCGGATCAAACTGGTCGTCTTCATAAGGAACAACAGTCAACTCGGCACCAGGAACATTCATCACAGTCAGGCACAGGTTTCTGTTGATATTCGAAAACGAGTGATAGCGAAACTGCGTACCTTCCCACACTACATGCACTTTGTCGGAGAGTGGATGTACATTGTTGCGATGCACTTGCTGTTGAACGGGTTTGCGGCAACGCACAACCATATTCATGTTGCAAAAGCCTTGGTCTTGCGGTACTTCTTGCTCTTCAAAGCTGAGGACTTCGAGTCCCGCCGCTCCAACATGCTTGCGAATGCTTTCTTCATCGAAGGCAATGCAGTGGTAGTCACCCGGGTTCGTTTGACCGCCAAAAATCATGTAAGACGCCACATCCGCATCCCAATCGCCCCGCATATATGCTTCTACTTGCAAGCGCAAGGAAGGACAGCGAATTGCCAACTCGCCTCCGGGCTTCAACACGCGTGCCCACTCTTTGAGTACCGCAGCGGTTTCTCGGTGTGAAAAGTGCTCGAGAACATCAGAAGCGAGAATTGCATCGGCGGCGCTATCGGGAAGTTCGAGCGATCGAATATCCATGCACACCACAGAAGGGTCGTCGGAATACAAGTCGATATTCACAAATCCTTCGCGCACGTCATTGCCACACCCCACATTCAAGAACAGTGGTGAAGGTAGTGTATCTGGCAGACTCCCGGTTGCAGGCGTTCCTGAGAATCCGGTGGTACGCGCTATCGAATTGGACATATGAACCTCATTTGCATCTTCGGAATCCATAGAATTGTCGGCAGAATCTTGCATTTGTTTAGCGCTGGGGTCAAAGACTTGTTTTTGCGTCGCATAGAGCAATTGAAGCTGCCCTGCATCAACGTCGTCGTTGATCACATGATTGTACACCTGTTCAATGTGTGTGCAGTAGTCAGGGAAACCATGCGATAGTTGACAGTTTTGAGTCAGGATTTCAACCTGATCGGGGTTATGTGCAAGATGCTGAAGTAATTCCGCGAGTTGGTCTGGACGATTGTAATCGTACAGTAATCCATTAATTCCATGTAGTACAAAATCCGGAATGCCACCGAGGTTCGAAGCGACAATTGGCAGACGCATTGCGGTACATTCTGCTAGGACTAGCGGAGCACAATCATGCCAAACAGAAGGAATAACAGCTATGTCAAGCTCCTCGGCAATTCTTGTGAGATCTCCTTGATTGTAGGGCCCCATATATCGCACGCGTTTCTGTCTATCTACTTCGTCGAGCTGAAGCTTAAAACGCGGGTCTACGAAACCATAAATGCGCACATCTACTAGACTCGGATCGAGCATTTGTGCTGCGGCAATGAGCATGTGTGGGCCCTTGTGAGGCATCACGGAACCAAAAAATCCAACTCGCAATGGTGCGTGAGGTGCATGGATATCACTGGTTTTCGCAGCGGCCGTGGCCTGTTCGTTCACTTGGTGCACAACAGCAATTTTGTTCGCGCTAATACCGAATTCTTCTAACAATTGCTTTTGTTTGCGCGAAACAGCCGTAATCAACGAAACCTTGTTGTTCAGCCGATTTCGTATGAATTCGAAACGCTGACGATAGTCTTCCAATGCTTCTGGATTTTCATCTACGAGATAGCTATTCTCAAAGAAGTCGGTTGACTTCCAGAGATCGAGACCAGGATTAAACAGATACAGACTCGGATCTATCACATGGTAGTTGTGCGGCGTGTACACCATGCGAATGCCCCGGCGGTAACACTCGTCGACAACCGAAAATGACAGGCCGAGGAAATTGTGTATGTGTACAATATCGGGTTTGATTTGCGACAGAAGCTGTCCCACCTTGCGAACGGCCATTTGGTCATAGACTTCGCGCGCAGGGTTCAACTCATCGGCAAAAGTAGTTTCGCGATTATAAATTCCGTGTACTTGAATTCCTCCATCTACAAAACTGTGGACAGCGTATTCTTCATCTGTTCTATCATGTTCGCCTTCGGCAGTGATGACAGACACCGTGTGACCACGCCGTACCAGCTCACGGGCAACACTTTTAGGGAATGTTGTACCTCCACCCGAGGCATCCCAACCGTACATGAAGAACACAATATTCAATGTTGGGCCATCGTATGAGTCAAACACCAGATGTGAGCTCGGCTGTTTTTTCGATTGAATTTCTAAGTGTCGCTTTTCTTGTTGAACAGTGTTTTCGGGGCGTGACAACGGCATCACTGGCATAGTAGTCAATGTTTGGGCTGTTTGCTCCAATTGAAATTTGCGCGTGAATTCTTGTGCGCGATCAAAGTATTGCGAAACCAACTCTGTATCGTATTCGAGCGCTTTGTTCAGCATGTCCTCAGCGTCATCATACCTGCCGGTGAGAACACCAACGAGCGACAGATTGTACAGCGCAATTGCATGTGATGGGCACAATTCTATTGCGCGCGACAGCCACAAAGCAGCAGCACGCGTTTTTACAGCTGGGGCATCTGGTCCATACCACGGTTCTCGGCATTCCAATGCGGCAATACCAAAGCGGACAAATTCATCCGCCCTGTCTTTGTCAGTGTTCCATGTTGTTCCCGGCAGGAGTTCTTCTAGTGACATGCGGCAAAACGCCTCGCGGATTGCGGTGGACTCTTTGGCCATCGCGGCTTCGCGTTTTGATTGCTGCTTGTCATGCAATAGTGCTGCGGTAAGCGGTTGATGTACATAAGCTGCCCCACTGGAAATCCCGATTCTTGTAGCAAAATCAAAGTCTGCCGCGAGCTCAAATCGTTCTGTATTAAATCCTCCTACGCGCTTCCATGCTTGTTTGCTCCATAAAAAGCAAAAGCAGGCATGGTTCCACAAAACGGCATTGTGAACATCAAATTCTTGGAACGTCCAATACCCTTTTGGAGCAACTTCAAAAAATACATTTGGTTGCTTTGTGAACGCGATATCACTGTAGGCCAACCCAACTTGTTCTTGCTCTGCTGCTTCTACCAAGCGCTGATAGCATTCTGGATCTCTCCTATCATCCACATTGGCATTGGCTACATAGGGAGTGTTGGCCATTGTCGAACCGCGATTCCAACTTTCATAGAGTGTTTCTCGTTCTTCAAGGCGAACATATTGAATGTGCGGATAGGATTCTACCACATCTCGACACAACTCTTGTTCATTGCTCGGGCTACATGCATCAATAACAAGGATCTCCATTTGACCACTTGTGTACAGTGTCTGTCGCAGCAAATCTTGAAGGCATCCCGCAATGAACTCAGCACCGTCGTATGTGGAAACTACAACAGTACACTTTTTTTCTTTGTTGATAGGAATTTGATCTGGTTGCGGAATTTCACCTGCGAGTACTTCCTGCACTGGTTGAGGAAACTCATCCAAAAACCGACCGGTGATATCTGAAAGATTGGGCACTTGTACGCGAAGGCTTTTCACAATTTCGCCATGTCGCTCGTGTTTCAAGTAGAACATACACCTTTCTAAGTACCAGTATACGCGCCAGTGCTTCAGACCAAGTTCAACAGCCACAGAGAGTTCGTGTGCAGCGCGTTCATATCTGCCGCGTTTGATTTCCAACAATCCCATCCACAGACGGAACCACGGGTCATCTGGATGAGCGCCACGCCACATTTCGATGCCAGTTTTTGCGACAAGTGGAGAGCACTCGCCTATAGACATTTCAGCATTGATCAGAACATCTGGTTCGTACAATCCCATAGATATTCGAAACGCCTGCCCGCTTTCTCCTAGCGACTCAACAAACACTTCGCTGGCGAGTCGACCTTCGTCCTGCGGAGCTATGTCTTCAAATACAGGAGTGCGATGCAGTGCGCTACTCTGCGCGTCCTCGCCCCATCGACGTTTGCGT
>JAUHYX010000310.1 GCA_030426285.1 bacterium | reverse complement strand
AAGAGTTGATCACCAACAATGGTGGTGAAATTGTAGTAAACGACCGTTGGGGTCGCAAGCGATTGGCGTATCCGATCCAGAAGAAGAACAATGGCTTTTATGTGTACCTCATGTACCATGCACCGGCCACGGTTCAGTCCGAAATGGAACGTCATTTCCACCTCGAAGAGAATGTCATGCGTCACTTGACTGTATTGCTTGAGAAAGCAATGCTCACACATCGTATGGAGTATCTCGAAGAACGCGGATTGTTGGGCGGCAACACAGCCAAGACAGAGGAAGCTGCAGAGGCCTAAGGCACTTGTCAGGATTTCTGAAACACATTCACATTGAGGAAAACAATGAAAATTATTTTGCGTCAAGAAGTGGAGAATCTCGGAGACATCGGCGAGATTGTCACAGTAAAGGCCGGATACGCACGCAACTATCTAATCCCGCGTGGCATGGCTTATTTCGCTTCACCGAAAGCGATCAAAATGCTCGAACATGAGAAAAAGCAGTACGCTTTTCGCATGGATAAATTGAAAGGCGAAGCAGAAGTACTTGCTGCTAAGCTCGCCGACGTTCAGGTTACAATTCCAATGCAGGTTGGCGAAGAGGACAAACTATTCGGTTCTGTAACCAATGTTATGATTGGTCAAGAATTGGCAGATCGCGGATACGATGTTGAGCGTCGTTCAATCATGATCGAAGAGCCAATCAAGTCTCTCGGAATCTTTGATGTAAAAATCAAGTTGCACCCGGAAGTGATAGCCACAATCAAAGTGTGGGTTATCAGCGCGTAAGTTGTTTGAAGCCCGCAGATTGCGGGCTTGTTTTTTATTCGGTAGTTTTACCGAGCTGAACATTTGTTGAATCGCTTGAGTGGAGAATAGATCCCATGGTTGTTGATGTAGTGATGCCAAAGATGGGAGAGTCCATCCAGGAAGGTACAATCCTTCAATGGCTCAAAAATGTCGGAGACGCGATCGAGCGCGACGAGATCTTGCTTGAGATTTCTACCGACAAGGTTGATACTGAAGTCCCATCTCCAAATGAAGGTGTACTTAAAGAAGTACTCGTGGCAGTGGACGATGTGGTTGAAGTTGGAACGGTAATAGCTCGAATCGAAACTGACGCTTCGGCAGCAGCTGCGCCAGCAACTGATTCTGCGCCGGCAGAAGCAGCACCAGCGACACCTGCTCCTCAACCTGAACCGACTCCAGCAGCGGCAGCTCCGGCTCCGGCTCAAGAGTCAACTCCAGCTCCAGCGGCTGCAGGTCCAGCAACAGACGTTGTGATGCCAAAGATGGGAGAGTCCATTCAAGAAGGTACAATCCTACAGTGGTTGAAGCAGCCAGGCGATATGGTAGAACGCGATGAGATTCTCCTGGAGATTTCCACAGACAAAGTAGATACAGAGGTTCCATCGCCAGTGGCGGGAACCCTAATAGAAACGCTTGCGGCAGAAGGTGATGTCGTAGAAGTTGGCAATATCATTGCTCGCATTGGTTCAGGTGAGGCTGCGGCTGCCCCTGCTCCCGCGGCTCCAGCGCCAGCAGCCGCGAATGCTTCCGCAGATTTGGCAGCAGGAACTTCTGCGAACGGACAACAAGCCGTTCCGGTTCCAGGACTAGCTGGTGCAACTGATGTACCGCGCATGTCTGGAAACCGCTTCTACAGTCCACTTGTTCGCAGCATCGCCAAAGCAGAAGGCATTGCGGTTCAGGAGCTCGATTCAATTACGGGCACTGGTCTTGAAGGTCGCGTTACCAAGAAAGATGTTATGTCGTACTTGGAAAACCGCGGTTCAGCGCCGGCACCTGCTCCTGCAGCAGCACCTGCACCGGCAGCTGCTCCCGCAGAAACTCCAGCTCCTGCCAAACAAGCTGCAGCCAAAAAGGCAGCTCCAGCGGAAGAATTGGATGAAGCAGCGATTTATCGCAAGCACGGACAGAACATTGAGATTGTTCGCATGGATCGCGTGCGTCAGAAAATTGCTGAGCACATGGTCATGAGTAAGCACACGTCTCCACACGTAACCAGTGTTGCAGAGGCTGATGTGACTGAAATTGTCCGTTTGCGTGAAAAGACAAAAGCTGACTTCCAAGCTAAGGAAGGTATCAAACTCACATATACACCGTTTATCTGTCGCGCCATCGTTGAGGGTGTTCGCAAGTTCCCAGGTATTAATGTGAGTATTGAAGGCAAGAACATCATTCAGCACAAGAAAACAAACTTGAGTTTTGCAGCGGCATTGCCAGACGGAAATTTGATTGTTCCTGTTATCAAAGATGCAGAAACATTAAATATCACAGGTCTAGCTCGCAGCGTGAATGACCTTGCAACTCGTGCTCGTTCGAAGAACCTGAAGCCAGATGAAACATTTGGTGGTACAGTAACATTCACAAATGTTGGCTCATTTGGTACGTTGTTCGGTTCACCGGTGATCAATCAACCACAGACTGCAATCATCAGTGCTGGTGCGTTCCAAAAGCGTCCAGTGGTGAAAGAAGTTGAAGGCAACGACATGATCTTGGTTCGCACGATGGTGTATGTTTCTATCACATACGACCACAGAGTGATCGACGGTGCGTTGGCAGGACAAGCTCTTCGTGCAATCGTTGATAGCTTGGAGAACATGAACGAAAAAACAGTTCAGTTCTAAGCACGCCACCAAAGCTAAATAGTTGAAGGCCTTGCGGTATCCACCGTAAGGCCTTTTTTTATTTGTAGCGGACAGAAGGGACGGAAGGGACAGAAGGGACGG
>JAUHYX010000309.1 GCA_030426285.1 bacterium | reverse complement strand
GAGTATCCACATTTCTGAAATAAGATCCTAAACGGCAAACTGCACAAATGGTTGCGGTCGTGCAAGACCGAATTGCCGTTATCATATACCACAATTTTCCCTTATCTTTGTGGTTCTGTACTCGAAAACTCGGATAGACAATGCAAACACTTACAGAAGACAGAGCTCGCGAACTAAGCGAACAATGGCAAGGTAGACACATTGCTGTCATTGGCGACTTGATGTTGGATAGATATTTTTGGGGAGCCGTACAAAGGGTGAGTCCTGAAGCGCCCGTACCGGTTGTCGACATCGAAGACGAATCGTTTCACCTCGGTGGCGCATCTAATGTTGCGAGCAACTTGAAGAGTTTGGGAACCACACCCTTGATGCTTGGGGTGATTGGAGACGATAATTCCGGTACGCAACTGGTGAATTTAGTTGAAGAATCAGACATGGATACTTCTGGTATCATCGTCGACGCGGATCGTCCAACCACAGTGAAGACCCGCATTATCGGTAACAACCAGCATATTGCGCGCCTTGATAGAGAAGAGAAACACGACATTCCTACGCCAATTGTCGAGAAACTATTAGATGTACTCGAGCACTACACCGAGATTCTAGGTGGCATTATTTTTCAGGATTACAACAAAGGCGTCATCACTCCTGAGTTGATCCGAAGAGTTATTGACTATGCGCGCGACAACCATATTCCTGTGTTTGTTGATCCGAAGTACAAGAACTTCTTCGAATTCAAAGGCGCAACTTTGTTCAAGCCAAATCGCAAAGAGACATCAGATGCATTGGACCGCAAGATTCAAACTGAAGAAGAGGTGCTTGCAGCTGGCAAAGAACTGTTGCAGCGTTTGGAATCTGAGTATGTGTTGGTGACACTGAGTCAGAAAGGTATGATGTTGTTCGAAGACAATGGCGAGGTGAACTCAGTGCCAGCCAAGGCAAGGCATGTGAGCGACGTTTCGGGTGCCGGTGACACGGTAATTGCAACGATCGCCGCGGCTGTTTGTGGTGGTGCTTCTATGCGTGAAGCTGCAACGATTGCCAACATCGCCGCGGGCGTAGTGTGTCAAGAGCCTGGTATCGTTTCTATTGCTACAGATCAACTCCTGAATGCTGTTGCCAAGGACAAGTAACCATGACGTTGATTGAAACATTGCACGCTCTTAAGGCCGAGGGGAATCGAATCGTATTCACAAATGGGTGTTTTGACATTCTTCATTCTGGGCACGTGATGTATCTCGCTCAAGCAGCGCAGCTAGGGGACATTCTTGTGGTTGGGCTGAACAGCGATGCGTCTGTGAAGAGGTTAAAGGGTGAGCACCGACCCATCAATTCTCAGGAAGACCGCGCAATAGTGCTCAGTGCTCTCGAAGCTGTGGATTTTGTAAAAATATTCGAAGAAGACACCCCATATCAATTGATCAAAGACATCGTTCCAGATGTACTTGTCAAAGGCGGTGATTACACAAAAGAGCAAATTGTTGGATCGGACTTTGTAGAAGCTCGCGGCGGAACCGTAGAAATCATTCCGTTTGTGGATGGAAAATCTACAACCTCAATTGTTGAACGTATTCGTACGGATAAGTAGCACAAACGCAAACGTCACTGGTTTCTTTTGGATCAAGGTGGCAACTCGCTTAACAATGTCTGTAGATCGAGACTCAACGTGTTGTAGCCAACCTCAAAAGAGTTCGTTAGCATCCAAAAAAAGACAGAATACTGCCTTGCACAAGTAAGGAGTATTCTATAACATCACATCAAATACTGCGAAACTGCTGTTTTAGTTTGGTTTGAGCATCTCCTAACATTAAGTATGTTGCTGTGGTCACTCCATTGATTTTGACCATGCGTTTTATTCGTCTCAAGCTCATGTGTTGTTGTGTGTTTCAGATTTCCTTTAGTGGCTTGGTGCTTCTCAGTCCTCATAAGTAGAGTCGTGGATGTCACATTATGACAGTAGAACCCGACCTGCTAGTCACAGCCTCGATGCGGTCACAAAAGAGTATGCTCGATTTTAATGTGCACAAGGTCAACGTGTAGACTCAATAACACTCACACTGTTTGCAGAAAAGAAAACACAAAGACGCAGCTCAAAAGAATGGACCTCCAAATTGAGCGTACAAAATTGCAATTTGCTGTCCACTTTTTTGGGCTACGTCAAAGTTCCCTACAAACCTATTCCGACAGGTCCCGAAGGACCGATGGATGAATCCGATACAGTACCATAGAAATATTCACAAGGAGTGCACGTGAGTCGATACATTACTTCAACTTTAGGGACCACAATTTTACTTTGTCTTCTACTTGGTTGTGGTTCTGACCATGAAAACCGTATTCAGGAAATTACCAGAGTTTCCATAACGGAACTTCCTGGGTCCCTGAATTCAGTGTTACCAATAAAGTCCGAGCATGAATTTTTGGTCGCTTACCATGAGTGGAATGAGTCTACAGGCTTTGAATGTTACCGAGACTTTGTCCCTTCTTTTAGGGAATTCAATCTTGGACGGGTTGTTTCCACCGAAGGACATGTAGATGTAAGAGCAGTCGTACATTTTACACTGCAGAATGGAACAATAGATACGTTGCTGGTTTCGTATATGGGTGATGCTCTTTACAAGGGCAAGGTTTACGATCTACCAAAAGACTCAAAAAAGATTGTTATTTCAGAATTTTAGTTTAGTTCGAGTCAATCGAGTTTGCCTACGACGCAACAGGCAACCGCGTGCTCAAGTCTTACGACAACGGAACAACTGTGACC
>JAUHYX010000071.1 GCA_030426285.1 bacterium | reverse complement strand
ACGCCAACACAAGAAGCGCTTCAAACGCACGTTGAAAGCTCATCAGATGTACTTCCTGGAGAGCTTGTGAAACACACCTTGAACATCATTGGATCGGATCTAGTAGAGGACACAATTACAGTCACACATAGTTTTGATCCTCAGGCACTAAATCTTTTGCGCATCGATCCAGGCACTGGTATCCCGTTCAACAGCACTGCGCCCGACGGCAATGTTGTTTTTCAGACCCCGGTATCTGGAGACACAACAACTGTGCATTTTTATTATCAAGCACTGTTGTCAGCCAATCTCACGCCGATTATGCAGTCAACATTGACAAGTGAATGTTATGAATTCGCCCTCGCAATTGATACAATACACTTCAATCCAGTGTGCTTGCAAGATATCCGTGTTATTGGAAATGGTCAGCTTGCACGGGTACAGGTTGCACCCAACCCTGTGATTGATAAACAGATAAATTTTAACTTACAGCTCGACGATAGTAGAAGTGCAGACATACAAATCTTGAATTTGAATGGCAAGGTTGTGTATAACTGGTCAAATTTCTCCTTGAAAAAAGGGAAACATTCTTATAACTTAACAGCATCAGCCTTACTACCTGGACTGTACACTCTCATCGTTCGGATTAACCAGACGATTAGTACACAGTATATCATTATTAATTAATAGGAAATAGCATGCAAAAATTGATACGCCATGTTATTGGCGGCGGCATTCTTGCGTTGTTGTGTTCAACGGGTGCGTTTGCGCAGTTTGACGTAGAGTTGTCGAACCCCCTTGAACCAGAAGCTCCTAAACCACGGATTTTTATCGGTCCAATTATTGGATTGAACCAGAATTTTCACTCAGGTGGTTTTGAGACAACCGGTGAACAAGATGTCGAGTGTCCAGTCTTTGACGGTGGAGATGCATCCGGAATATACATCGGGCTGTCTGGTGAGTTGCGTTTGGGAGATGACCCGGCAACGTCGAACTCTTCAATATTGATTCGCGCAATGTACGACACGCGCGGCGCTTCGTTTGAAGAGGGTTCTGAGGAGCTTCCTGCACGTGTAGGTACAGGTGTGGAGAGTACTAGTGTCACATATGTGTCTGAAATCACATACAATGTGATCACTGTGGATGTAATGTACAAGTTGTTGTTTGGAGAATCCAAGTTCGGTATTCAGGTCGGACCGTCATTGAATGTTGTTTCTTCCTTGAGTAATTACCAAACATTGGAAATGAACGACGAGAATCTCTTTTTTGAGTCTCCTGGAGATTACACGTACTTGGATCCAAGTGCCAAGAATGTTCTCATTATGCAGGACAACTCCGACTTCCCAAATGCAGCGTCGTTGCGCTTCAGTTTGAAAGCCGGTGTCATTTATGAAATTCCGCTGAGACACTTTGTATTTGCACCCGCACTCGTTGTACCCCATGTGATGTACGACCTTGCTCTCACAAGTGTAATCTCAGGATCTGAATGGAGCGTGAGCTCTCTTCAAACTGGTGTAGATATTCGCTGGGCGTTCTAGTGATTCTGCACAAACGATTAGAGTATCAAAAAAGGCCGAAGCAATCTTCGGTCTTTTTTTTTGCTCCGTTTTTCCAAGAGATGGGTCATTCTTAGTAGCTACTACCTGCACAACCGCCAAGAATATTGGAGGTTCTATGAATACCATGTCCCGCATTCTGCGATACACACTTGTGTGTATCTTAATGGCTGCTCTTCGTCCAGCGACTGCCGATGAACCCGGCCAACGCATTTACAGTACGCCGATTTCCCCTGCCTCAGACATTTTCAACTTACGGGTCGGCTTTGTTTCAGGTTATCTGTACGCCTTTCATACAGGGACGATTCCCTCGCATGCTGATGGCATTGAATGCCCGACTTTCACGAATGGCTCTGACAATGGCTTTTATGTGGGCGGAGCTACCGAACTGTTCCTCGGTTCGCCAGTAAACACTGAAACCACGATCTCACTGCGAAGCATGTACGAAAGCCTGCCAGCGGTGTTTTCTACCACCCCAGACAAGCTTGCGAGTCGTTCCACTGGTATTGATCAAGACATCATCGAATCGAGCGCTGTGCAAACGAATACAATTCGTTTGTCTTCCATCAGTTTCGAAGCCCTCTTCAACCTGTACACTTTTGATGGTGCAGTTGGTCTTTCACTTGGACCGACGTTCAATGTTTACACCGGTTCAGAAGCGGTTCAGCGCATCACATTGTTGACTGAGAATGCTCGTTTCGAAAACCCGTTGAACTACGAGACTGAAGACTATGGTAGCACTTTGGTGCTTGATAGAGGTACTATTGAAGATCTCCAGGTCTTCTCCCCTGGCTTTAAGTTCAACATCAGCGCGAACGTGAATATTGGTAGGGTAACATTTCATCCACATGCAGGTTTTCAGTATCGCTTCAACTCAGTCGCGCGCGATCACGATTGGCATGTTTCAGCGCTCAATATTGGACTCGCCATTTCACAGGTGCATAGTTTTGGTAGAGAATTGTAGCACAGCACATCTGTGAGGAGTGTTATATTTGTTGCAATACTTCATCAAACAAAGATTGCGATACTATGAAAACAATGTGGTCGCCTTGGCGCTCCAAATACATCCAAGGATTTGCCAACGCCCAAGATGACTCGTGCTTTTTATGTACAGCGAGCTCAACAACTGCACAGAAAGAACATCTCGTTGTGCGAGAATTCGAGCACTCTTTTGTGATTCTCAATAGGTTTCCCTACAACTCGGGGCACACCATGGTTGTGCCTAAGCGTCATGTGCCAGACCTGACTGAGTTGGACACTTCAGAATTGCATGAGCTGTTTGAAGTTGTTCAGAGTACGCAATCTGTGTTGCAAAACGTGTACAGTCCACACGGCTGCAATATTGGCATAAATTCTGGGCGCGCCGCTGGTGCCGGCGTGCCCGGACATTTACATGTTCATATTGTTCCGCGTTGGGATGGTGACACAAACTTTATGTCAACGCTTGCAGATATCACCATCGCAAGTGAAGCAATAGAGGAAACATACCAGAAAGTAAGCGATGGGTTTGAACAACAGTATGGATAAACGCATCGCTCCCAAAAAGAGCCTAGGACAAAACTTCCTCACCAGCGCCGCCATTGCCAGCCGCATAGCTGAATCACTGCAAGCCGACAGTTCGTGTCATGTTCTAGAAATTGGTCCTGGAGAGGGTGCGCTCACTACTCACCTGCTCGAACATGTGCCGAAAGACCAATACACTGCCGTGGAGTTCGACCCCAGAGCGGCATCAGTTGTGAGAGAAAAGTTTGACGTAGAGGTTATTCAAGGAGACTTTCTGACATTCAACCTGCGCGAATGGGCCAACTCAGTGAGAGAACGCGGCTTACATCCGCTGGTTATTGGTAATATCCCCTACAATATCACGAGTCCTATTCTGATCAAACTTTTCGAGTCATGCGATGTTCTCGAACGCTGCGTGCTCATGATGCAAAAAGAAGTCGCAAAACGTTTGGTCGCACGGCCACAAAGCAAAGAATACGGCATTCTTTCGGTGCGCACAGCATGGAGTTCGAGAGCTCAGTACTGCTTTACAGTGGCACCCGGAAACTTCTTCCCCAAACCAAAAGTGCACTCGGCCGTTGTGTCGTTTAACTTTCGTGCCAAGCAAACGTTTTTGCCAGATAAAGACCTTGTTGAGTTCTTGCGTGGTGCATTTAGCCAACGCAGAAAAAAACTAAACAATGCTCTTAAATCGTATATATCTTCACATGGGATGTCTGTCAATGGTGTGAAAGAACTGCTGGATCAACAAGTGTCTGCTACATTTGATGCACGAGCTGAACAGCTCTCTCCCACTGACTTTGTCTCATTTCACAAAGAAATCATTGCCACATTTGTTAGAAATGACCTATGATGAAGAAAACTGCAAAACGACTCATAAAAGAACCGTTGTTGTTGTTTAAGCTCCGCGAGGAGTTGACTATGACAGACGTAGCAACCATGGCAATGCTGTTGCTGTGGAGCGTGCTCAATATCGTCTTCAACTCCCAGCTTCCTGAAGCATCTACGAACATTCTCACAAACATTATTCTCGGAACATTCATTTGTGTGTTGGCAGGTGGAGACCGTTTGCACGGGGGCCGAATATTTCACCTTTCGCGCATGTTTTACGTCGTGCCTGTTATCTACGTAATCTACCGGCAGTGTTTGCAGCTCGTTCGCGTCATTAATCCGCATGACTACGATGGTACACTCATCGCATGGGACCTGTCAATTTTTGGTGTCAACCCAACCGAGTGGATGTATCAATTTTCGACACCTCTGCTCACCGAGTACTTGCAGTTTACGTACATGTGTTTCTTCTTGATACCCATCATGATTGTGTATGAGTTGTATCGCAGAGGTGACGACAAAGCAGGCTTCGAGTTTGGCTTTAATATGGCTTTTGGGTTTTATCTCTCCTACTTGGCATATTTTGCATTGCCGGCAATTGGACCTCGGTTTACACTGCACGATTTTGCGACCCTGAGCACTGAATTGCCTGGTGTATTTCTCACCGAGTTTTTTCGCGAGCAGGTAAATGCTGGTGGTGGAATTGTCCCCGGAACACCGAATCCTCAGGACGTAGTGAACCGCGACTGCATGCCGAGTGGACATACCATGATGACGATTGTCAACGTGTTTCTCGCGTTCCGCTACAAAGTATCGATGCGCTGGCTTGCCTTTGTGATTGGACTCTCGCTTATTGTCGCAACGGTGTACCTTCGATACCATTATGTTGTAGACTTAATGGCAGGCGCAGCTTTTGCAGTTATTTCGCTTCTTGTTGCCCCATTGGTACAGCGCGCATTCGCACGTTTTGGCTTCACACGAGCCAAAGAGTACACAACCAGACATCGGGGCTAGAACACAGGTTCATTAAACCCGCCATCCTGTTCAAACTCAGGCGGAGCCTCATTCTGGAATTCGAGGTTTTCAAAGCGAGCATAGTTTTTAACAAAGTGTAGTTTCACAGAGCCAACAGGACCGTTGCGTTGCTTACCTATAATGATTTCAGCCACACCGGCGGTTGGTGTACCATCATCAAATGTCGTGATGTCATAGTGTTCAGGTCTGTGAATAAACATCACAACGTCGGCATCCTGTTCAATAGACCCAGATTCGCGCAAGTCTGACAACATTGGCCGCTTATCTGAACGGGATTCAACCGATCGATTCAACTGACTCAACGCAATTACTGGAACGTCGAGTTCTTTCGCAATCTGTTTTAATGAGCGTGAAATGACACTGATTTCACGTTCGCGAGATTCCGCCTTAGGACCTGACAGTAACTGAAGGTAGTCAACAACAATCAGACCGATGTTGTGCTCCACTTTTAGGCGGCGGCACTTTGCACGCAATTCCATAACAGTCAATGAAGCACTGTCGTCGATATACAGTGGCGCCTCGGAAAGAATGCCGATATTTTGCGCGATCCGAGGCAGCATATCGTCCTTTAAGCGTCCAGTGCGAATATCGTGTGCATTAATTTTGGCTTCGGCAGAGAGAAGACGCACAACCAGCTGTATGGCTGCCATTTCAATAGAGAACACAGCAACTGGAACCCCGGCATCCAAACACACATTTCGAGCGAGCGACAAGGCAAAGGCGGTTTTACCCATCGACGGACGAGCCGCGAGGATGACTAGGTCCGAATTCTGAAATCCACCCAGCATATCATCGAGCTGATTGTAGCCCGTTGGCACGCCAATCGAATGTTCGTCTGGGTCTTTTTCTGAAAGCGCCACAATCATTTCCATTGCCTGTTTGGCGAGCTTGGAAAGTGGCTGAAACGATCGCGTAAGGCGCTTCCCGGCGATATCAAAAATTGCACCCTCGGCGATGTCGATCTGTTCGAGCGCATCGGTCGACAAATCAAAGCAGTCGTCGGTAATCTTGCTCGTCACTTTGATAAGCTGACGTTTGAGAGAATGCTCCAGCACCACACGCGAATAGTTGTCGATATTCGCCGAACTTGCGCTCGTCATGCTCAAATCGGTTAGGTACTCTATACCGCCTACTACGTCAAGCACATTGCGATTGCGCAATTCTTCTTGTAGCGACAACAGATCAATCGTGATGCTGTTTTCACTCATATCACGCATTGTTTCGTAAATTGTGCGGTGCCG
The DNA here is from genome assembly GCA_030426285.1 of bacterium. GTDB lineage: Bacteria > Bacteroidota > Ignavibacteria > Kapaibacteriales > UBA7675 > JAUHYX01. The sequence goes on along the minus strand of JAUHYX010000071.1, from coordinate 8,070 downwards.
CTCATTGTAGAACGCCTCGGGCTCCAACACTTCAATAACTTGGTTGAGAGCCTTGTGGTCAATGAGAATAGCACTGAGAACAGCCTGTTCTGCGTCTTCAGAATGTGGCGGGATTCGATTCATTCGGAACTGCTCATATCTTACAATGAAAAGGGAACGAAAGTACAAAATATGATTGAGACTTCTATACGCATAGATGCAGATAAACCGGAAAATGCCATTGCAGTAGCGCTCTGTACAGACAGCCGCAAACGCGACCAAGTATGGGAACACCTTAACGAACTCGAGTTTTTGGCTGAAACAGCCGGAGCTATTGTGCAAGAAAAAGTGGTGCAAGAACGCCCACGCGCCGATGTCGGAACTGTGATCGGACGCGGCAAGGTGCAAGAGCTAAAAGAAATCATTGAAGAACACGAAGCATCGTTGGTGATTTTTGATGACGACCTGACACCTGCTCAAGCTCGCAACCTCGAGAAAGCACTCGAAGTCAAAGTTCTTGACCGCTCCGGCATTATTCTAGACATCTTTGCCGCAAGAGCACGGTCATCAGAAGCTCGTGTGCAGGTTGAGCTTGCGCAGCTTGAATACTTATTGCCGCGATTGAGTCGTATGTGGACACACCTTTCCAAACAATGGGGTGGTGTTGGAACGAAAGGGCCTGGTGAAACGCAAATTGAAACCGACAGACGTATCGTTCGCAATCGCATCACACAACTCAAACAAAGGTTGGAAAAGGTTGCCGTACAAAAACAGACGCAACGCAAAGGTCGCGAAAACCTAAAGCGATTTGCGTTGGCAGGATACACAAATGCTGGCAAGTCTACGCTTATGAACAGACTCACAGATTCTGGGGTCCTGGTTGAAAACAAGCTATTTGCAACACTGGACACCACAGTCCGCAAGATTGCGCTCCCCGAAGGCCGTGAGGTATTGTTGTCTGACACCGTGGGCTTTATTCGCAAGTTGCCGGCCCACTTGGTTGCATCATTCCGCAGTACACTAGCAGAGATCATAGAGGCCGATGTTATTCTGCACGTGATCGACGTATCGCATCCACTGTTCGATGAACACATGGAGTCTGTCGACAAAACATTAAAAAGCCTAGGCGCAGACGCGATCCCTACCCTTTTGGTGTTTAATAAAATCGATGCCCTCGAGTTTGACGAAGACCTCAGCGAATTGCGAGCTCAGTATCCGGACGCGTGTTTTGTTTCGGCAGCAAAGGACATTGGCATCGACGAATTGCTCAACACGATGACAGAATTGTGTGACATGGGCACAAGCACATTGGAGTATTTTTTTCCTTGGTCTGCAGCCGGTGAGACCTCTCAAATTTACGGTGTCGGCGATGTGCTGAAACGCGAAGACAAAGACGACGGCATTTACATCACCGCAAGAATTGACAACAAGGATAAACACATTGCATCAGAACGCGTTCTCACTGTAAACTGATGGTGCTTTGCAGTCGCAGAAAATTCATTAAATTGCCGGTTATCAAGTAACAATGAAATTGTAGAATATGCTCGTAGTAAACCTCATTCTCATCGCCGTCTTGGCATTCTTTTTTGCCATCACATTTGTAGTCATTACGTTTGATGTAAATGCCTTTCTTGGAATTGGTTACTTGATCGTGGTAGTGTACGGAGTGTATCGCCTCTTGAAGTACACTCTTTCTAGGTATTGACCTGATTGATTGAAGTGATTTGTCATGAATGACAAAGTGAAGAAACTAGATTCGGTCAGACTGATTCGCGCGGTTGTACACGCAGCAGACTTTCCTGAAGACTATGTGCACGCATGCAAAACTGAACTGCATTCACGTGGTGTCCCCGCAGCATTCCTAGCAGATCTTATGGAAACAAATCACGAAAGCACGCATTGGGTTCAAGCTCAAAGCTACTTTCACTCCCTACAAAAAACGCAGTCGCTCAAACGTTTGGGCATGTTTAGTCTTCTATTTGTTCCTGTCGGAGTTGCCGTGTTTCTGTCGGTGTCTACCGTAGCCAGCCTGTTTGTTGGCCTTTCCTTAGCGCTTGCCACTGTTGTATTGAAGTCACTCGCTCGCTCCCAACACCGCAAAGTTGTGGCAGAACTCTCAGCTCACTACTCACATGGGTGATGTAGCACCAACAGCAATTCCTCGACCTGTTCACAACAGCACTCCCCTGACGATTGGCGTGATAGCGCCAGCCTCTCAAATGCGCGATGTTTCAAAACTTGAGGCTGGAATTGCTTACCTGCAACAACAGGCCCATCGCGTTGTGCTCGGTGATGCATTGCGGGTTGGTACCCATCCCTATTTGGCTGCTCCAGACAATTTGAGAATTCAAGACATACACTCTATGTTTTGCAATCCTGAAATCGATGTGGTTTGGTGTTCGCGAGGCGGATATGGAACGCCAAGACTGCTTTCACAACTCGACTATGCTCTCCTAGCACAACACAACAAACCGCTGGTTGGTTTTTCGGACATCACAGCCTTGCAGTGTGCTATGTTCACGCAGGCAAACATGGTATCGTTTTCGGGTGCCATGGTTGGAGTGGATATTCGCGCGGGGATGAATGTCGAAACCGAAACATGGATGTGGGATGCGCTGGCTCACGACACAATCACACTCGACCAAAACTCACACCCCACCCTCACCACATTGCGTGAAGGTACATTCGCGGGACGGCTGATCTGCGGAAATCTATGTATGATTGCCAGTTTGATCGGTTCGCCATACATGCCAGATTTGGAAGGAACGGTGTTGATAGTTGAAGATATCGGTGAACCGGTATATAAGATCGATCGCTATTTGCGACAGCTCGAAATTTCTGGTGTTGCGAGCAATCTAGGCGCTATTGTGTTTGGAACATTTAATGGAAAGAACATTGAACCTGAGTCTGAACAACATGCATTGCAAGAATTGGCGCGCGAGTTTGCCAACAACGCCGGCATCCCCTGTGTTTGGGGCTTGCCGTATGGGCACACGGCTCACAAGTTAACCCTACCCTTTGGCGGATATGCTCGCCTACAAGCGCACTCACAGCACGACGTTTCACTGACTTTCCGCACATCCGCCCCCTAGAGCAGGTTATTCTGCCGCATTCTTGTATTTTGCCAGTTCGTTTCAACTCTTCAAGGACACTAGCTATGAGATTTATTGCTCTTATTGTGCTCTTGTGTTTAAGCTATTCTCTGCAAGCACAAGAGACGTTTAAGTACAATGGAGTGCATCAACCAGATCAGCATGTTTGGTACATCTACAATGCAACCATTGTGGTCAGTCCGGACAAAGTCATCAATCGGGGTCAGCTCATCGTAAAAGATGGACGTATCGAGCAAGTAGGTTCAGATTTGAATCTGCCTGCCGGTGCCATTCAAGTCGATGCCCAAGGTGGTTTCATTATGTCTGGCATTGTTGATGCTCGTTCTTCGTTCGGAATGCCAGATGTTCCGCCCCAACAATGGGAATGGGAAGAACCGAATTACGATCCACAACGCATGCAGCCAGTAGGTTGGAACGACGCCATTAAGTCATCTGTTCGAGCAGCTGATATCTTTACACCTACCGAAAAAGAAGCCGAAACGCTGCGCTCCTTTGGCATTGGCGCTGTGCAGACATACAATCAAGACGGCATCGCTCGAGGCACGTCCATGGTGTCGCTGACAGGCAATGGACGCTCTGAGACACTAGTTGTCCGCGATAAGGTTGGCGCTCATTTCTCTTTTAACAAGGGAACTTCTGAGATGCCATACCCAAATTCTGAAATGGGCAGTATTGCATTGTTGCGACAATTTGTTGCCGATGCGGACTGGTATGCTCGCGGCGGCAACAATGTAGAGTTCAATGCTTCGTTGCAGGCTCTGCAAGCACAAAGAGAGCTGCCCTGGTTTTTTGAGGCAGAATCCTACCGCTCTGCCCTGCGCGCTTCGCGATGGGCTGAGGAGTCTGGCAAGCAGTTAGTTGTAGCTGGAAGTGGTGACGAGTATCAGCGCATTGCTGAAGTAGTGCAACACGACGACACCTGGATTCTTCCTGTGAATTTCCCGGCAGCGTACGACACCAAGGACCCTTACGACCGACGCTGGATCAGCTACAACCAAGCAAAACACTGGCAAATGGCACCATATAATCTGCGTATTGTAGACGAAAACGGTGTTGAGTTTTGCATCACAACCAGTGGCTGTGAGAGTCCAAAGGAATTCTGGAAAAACATGCGTTTGGCAGTGGAAAAGGGTTTGACTCAGGAGTCGGCAATACGCGCGCTCACTGTTACTCCTGCCAAGGTTTTAGGAGTTTCCTCAGATCTCGGCACCCTTGAAGAAGGCAAGATCGCCAATTTTGTGATTTGGTCGGGCTCGCCGTTTACATCGGACGCTTCTCTACATCAAACATGGGTTGGCGGCAAGCAGTACAACATTCAAGACATGAAAGTAAACCTAGCTGGTGCTTGGAATTTCAAGTTGGACTGTATGCAGCAAATCGAGTTTGCCGGGACTATCACGAATACGAAAAAGGGATATGCTTTCGAAATCGATGGCGTAGACAGCACTAGCTCGAAATCTGTGAGCATTTCTGTTTCCAGCGGCGCAATCGGACTAGATATTCACGGCTATTGCAAAGAAGACTCCACAGCTCACATTCTGTGTTCTGGCTTCATGTCTGGCAACACCATCCGCGGGTTGTCTCACATGCCATCCGGTGAAACTGCAGAATGGGTGTTGAGTCGTAGTGCTACAGACGTAGCGAGTATCGATGAACAAGAAGCTGAAACAACAGCCAAGCCTGATGTTCCCGCGTATCGCGTTCCGCTACATGGATTTGGCCAGACAGCATTGCCAAAACAAGAACATGTGCTCATTCGCAACGCAACCGTTTGGACAAGCGGACCAGCTGGTGTCATCGAAAACTGTGATGTGTTGTTCAACAATGGCAAGATTGTACGGGTAGGCCAGAATCTCTCGGCTTCCGGTGCAATCGTTATTGATGGGACTGGTAAGCATGTCACTCCAGGCATAATTGACGAACATGCACACATTGCCATCGAAAATGGTGTAAATGAAGCCTCGCAGGCCTCAACGGCCGAGGTGAGAATTGGCGATGTAGTTGATCCAGATGATCTCACGATATATCGTCAACTCGCCGGAGGAGTAACAAGCTCACATCTGCTACACGGTTCGGCGAATCCGATTGGCGGACAAAGTCAACTCATCAAGTTGCGCTGGGGACAAGGCAGTGAAGAACTCAAGTACACAGACAATGATCCATTCATCAAGTTTGCGCTTGGCGAAAACGTAAAACAATCTAACTGGGGTGACTTCTTCACCGTTCGATATCCTCAAACGAGGATGGGTGTAGAGCAGATTTTTGTAGACAGATTCACTCGAGCTCGCGCTTACGAACAAGCGTGGAAAGAGTACAACTCGAGCGGAAAGCGCGGCACTCCTCCACGCACAGATTACGAACTCGAGACTCTCTTACAGATCTTGAATTCTGAGCGCTTTATTACATGTCACTCCTATGTGCAATCCGAAATCACCATGCTGATGCGTGTAGCTGAACAGTTTGACTTTCGCGTGAACACGTTTACGCACATCCTTGAAGGTTACAAAGTTGCCGACAAAATGAGAGAACACGGTGTGGCTGGATCAACCTTCTCAGATTGGTGGGCATACAAGTACGAAGTGATTGATGCAATTCCGTACAACGCAGCAATCATGCACAATGAGGGTGTACTTACTTGTTTGAACTCAGACAGTCATGAGATGGCTCGTAGGTTGCATTCTGAAGCTGGGAAAATTGTGAAGTACGGTGGTGTTTCTCAAGAAGAAGCGTTGAAGATGGTGACAATCAATCCGGCTAAAATTTTGCATGTAGATAACTCTGTTGGTTCACTTGAGGCCGGTAAAGACGCCGATGTGGTGTTGTGGAATGGCAACCCGCTTTCCACCCGCTCACTTGCTTTGGCAACATGGGTTGATGGTAAGAGAATGTTTGACATAGAACAAGACAAGCAATTGCAACAAGAAGCCAACGCCGAGTTGGAAGAACTGTTGAACATGATGGCGGCAGACAATTCGCCCAACAAACAAAAAGCACAACAAGAGCACAATCACGGTCACGGATGTTTGGACAAACACGATCATGCTCACCCATTCTTGAACACGCAAGTGGAGAAAAAATAACATGAACCATACAATCAATGTTGTACGCGCCATTGTATTCTTACTTGCAATTGGATTGGCGCGAAATGTGTCGGCACAGAGTGTACCCGCACCTGGTGAACAGCAAAGCACTCCGATTGCCATTACAAATGTGACCATACACCCGGGAAATGGGCAACAAGCTTTTGTTGGCACTGTCGTGTTTGACAAAGGTGTTATTACACATGTAGGAAAACGACCATCAGACTTCACCGCCAATACAGTTGTTGTTGATGGATCTGGTAAGCAATTGTATCCTGGCTTTATAGCCGTCAATAGCACGCTCGGATTGCGCGAGATCGGCGCTGTTCGCGCTACTCGAGACAACAACGAAACAGGCATGGTCAACCCCAATGTTCGCAGCATCATTGCGTACAACACAGACTCACGCGTGATCCCAACGGTGCGTTCAAATGGCATTGCTCTGGCACAAATTACTCCACAAGGCGGTGTTGTTTCTGGTAGTAGTAGTGTTGCGCAGCTAGATGCTTGGAATTGGGAAGATGCAACAGTGAAAGCCGATGACGGAATTCATGTCAACTGGCGACGTATGACTGTTACAGCTACAGATCCAAAGCAAGCTAAACGTCAACAACAACAAATAGAAGAGTTTGTTGCAGCTCTAAACACACTGTTTGAAGAAGCTCAAGCATACGCAGCCGATAGTGAGGACAGACAGATGGACCTCAAACTCGAAGCCATGAAGGGATTGTTTGACGGCTCAAAACGACTGTTTATTCACACAAATGGCGCTAAAGAAATGACGGCTGGGGTGCAATTTGCGCAGAAATTCGGCCTCACCCCTGTTATCGTGGGTGGACACGAAGCACACCTTGTTGCCAATTTGCTCAAGGAAGCCCAAGTTTCGGTTGTGCTCATGGGCACTCACAGACTGCCGTCGCGCAGCGAAGACGCCTACAATCTCCCCTTTGCTACTCCTGCCCTTCTCGCCGAAAAAGGCATTGAGTTTTGCATTTCGAGTGGTGGTGATTGGGGTCAACGCAATATTCCTTTTGAAGCCGGAACTGCAACAGCTCATGGTCTTTCGTATGAACAAGCAGTTCACTCCTTGACTGGTGCGAGTGCAGCAATTCTCGGCATTGCTGACAGTTACGGCACCATTGAAACCGGAAAAAGTGCAACGTTGTTTCTTTCCTCCGGAGACGCACTCGACCCAATTGGGAACAATATTGAGAAAATGTGGATTGATGGCCGTGCTGTGAACATTCGCAACAAACAAGTAGACCTCTTCGACAAGTTCTCGGAGAAGTACGGACACTAACCTCGAACAAACCTATTGACAAGGTGCCTGATGAAGTAATTCGTCAGGCACTTCTTCTTATGTCTCAGATTGAAGTTCCAACATAGTTAGCAGTCCAAGCAGTACGAGTACGAAAAAAAGTATACCTACAACAGGCATGTTCTGCGCAAGAAAAAACATGACCAACAGGAAAAATCCGTTCGCAAGTAGCAACAGAAGCAAGGCAACAATAGATACCATTCTCAATTGGCTTGAACGACGAAAACTCAAACGAAGTACAAATGCAGTTGCAAAAATAGCATAAGGCCACCATCCGATAAACGTCAGAACTGTCAAAGCAACCATGAGCACAGCCAAACCAACAGTGCGGATGACAGTATGTGTGTCATAGTTCTTAGAAGCAACGGACATTAATGCCCTCCTCTTAATTCATCCCTAGTAATCCAAAACAACAGTGAGCAAACAATTGGTACAGCAACGAAAGGTGCGAACATCAAGTCTGCGAGATACCACAAAAAAATTAGAACTGAAACAACACAAGCGGCAACATCAACTACAAAAAGTGTCACGAGTGAAACAACACGCGTAGCCTTGGTTCTCACAAATATTCTAACTAGTA
>JAUHYX010000308.1 GCA_030426285.1 bacterium | reverse complement strand
ATCACCAGAGTATTGGAACCTGTATTGGATATCACGATTGCATCGTCAACACACTTTGTAGAATCCACATGTGTCGTTTCAAATGTAGAACCTACGGCATTTACAAGTGGAGCCATCCCCTGCCCTTCAACCGGGAAGAACCACACAGAGCCACAAGAACTGGTGACAACTAGGGTGTCGCGATCGAATTCTTGGCTTGTGACCATTTCCCTGTGTGGAGTGTAGTGACAGAGAACATCAAAAGACTCTTCTGAACTAAGCGTCACTGGTTCGTCTACATTCTCGGCTGTGAAGTGTTCACCGAACATCATTTCGACCGACACAATAGTAATTTCATCGAGACTATTGTTTTGCACCGGTGTGTTCCACTCGTGTTGTTCACCAACAGCTACCTCACCAGCGGCTCCAACAACGATTCGTACGTTCTCTTGCAGAGCTGGAACGAACGCAGAGTCTACAATGGCATTGCCTGCATGGTCGTATACGACAAATGTTGCCGACATATCTTGAGCGGGATCCTCTGCCTGCAGGTCAAACACAAATGTCTGCGTTCCTTCAGGCGCTTCGCCACCAGATGAAATAAAGTTTAATTTCGCATTGGAACTGTAATCCTGAAGGAGCTGAGCAGAAGCAATTCCAATCTTTTCATCTCCGATCTCTGTTACTTCAGTTGCAGTCACTGTGACCTTCGCACAAACTGTTTCCATAGAAATACTCGGTGGATCTACATCATCAACGTCTGTCCGGTTCCCTGCCATTCCCACTGGATAAGCATAACTAGCTCGTTGAGTACCGCCAAATGCACCGTATACAATTGCTGTAAATGGAGTTCGACCACGCAAATTATATGTTGTTCCCGGCTCCAAAGAAACATTGGACCAGTACAATTCAGTCTGCGGAATATGGTTTACCGTAAATCGAGGATCTGTATCAGCTAACAATGAGCTATTGAGTCGAATAGACTGTAAATCAGACTTGTCATCACTTTCTGGATCTCCGACAGCGATGATGATCATATCATTGGTATTCGCGTTTTCAGGCGTTGCGAATCGAGTTTGCAGTACACGCTGATCAAATGGAGGAACAATTGTCATCACTGGTGTTCCACCTGTGGTCCACCCGTCTGCAAATGAATATTGCATCACCATTATTGGTTTGGTGGCTTCCCATACAACGAGGCCATTCAGGAACGGAGATGATTCAGGGTCGCCATCATCACCGCGAGGGTCAGATTCTGAGAATGAAGCGATTTCTCCTGCCTGCAATAGACCCTCCGAGAAGCGAATAAACTTGTTGTCGCCAGACGCACTATAGAGTTTTACTGAATACTCGGTGTTATCCTCTTTGGCCATAATTCGATAATACGTTCCGTATTGGCCTTGAAAGTTCACCGATACAGATCTCGTGCCCCAACGCTGAACTGGAGGAATCATTTCACACAAGTGTCCGAGGGACCAAGACCAGGTTGAGGGAATTGGCAGCGATGCTTGTTGATGAAAACTTACAACAGCTATTGGCGAACTCGATTGAATAAATGTTCCAGACATATCAAAGTTTGGATCAGTTGCGTCGCCTTGTACCATGTACGTTTCGCCACGTTTTAATGAAATGGTTTCAACTTCTCCCATTTCAGTTCCACCCTTTGTTTTCCCACCATTGGACGTGCCAGAAAGAGTGTACGAAACCGTTGTATTGTCCTCGGTTGCCACAATAATAAAGCCGCCACCAAACTTGAAATTGCCCCAAGCGGCTTTGTAGTCATTGTAACTCATGTGACGGTATTCTGTTCCGAGTCGAAAGGTTGGAATTGCGAGATAACCATCGCTGGCTGAAACGCGATTGGTAAGCACGTAAACCGCTACTGGCTCAGTTGCTTCTACATGTACGGCCTTATCTAGCACGATTTCAGAATCTGAGATTGTCCAGTTTTTGGAGTCGCTCTTAGACTCAAACTTGTGCATTTCTCCTGCTTTGATCTCGGCCTGATTGTAATCGCCCTGGCCAGAACTTACGGTAACCTCGCAGTCGGCAGTCGCCATAACATAGATTTCCAATGAAAACTGGTCACCCCAACCAAAGGTGCCACTCGCCGGCGGAAAGGCAACCCAGAAATCTTTTCCGTACAATCCACCAGACAAATATGTTTCAATGTCTTGAGCCGATTGCACAGCCTCTGTTGGGACTTTTGATGAAGGACAAGCCATGCTTGCAAATTCAACATCCATTTGCGCTTGTGAACTACTCACAAGTACTATAGCAAGAAAGCAAGCTACTGTAGCGATGCGCATATATATAATCTCCGATTGTAATCTTCTAGGGTGACGTTCATTTGTATTGACACCTATGTAGCGGAAAAGTAGCAAGGTTGTAACCAACAAAAAAACTGTGCAAACAAAAAAGGCAACCCAATAATTCTGGGTTGCCTTTGCTAACTAACAATAGTGCTGAATTATTTGTCCTTGAATTCCTCAAGAGGCGTCTTGATCAAGATTTGAACAGTTCTGTTGTAGAAACGTCCTTCTGGAAGGTCGTTTGTGTACAACGGATCTTCTTCTCCCACACCATTTGTTTCCATAGAAGCGTACTTGCGACGCGTATTTGAATTGATCATGTCTTCTGCTGTGCCGGCGCGACGTTTTGACAAACGCAGGTTTGCCTCAAACATCCCAACCACATCTGTATGGCCCACAACCTGAATTTTTGTTGAAGGATACACACGGCCGTACACATACTCTTTCATGATTCTTTCGTTCAATGGACCGGCCTTTGAGCTG
>JAUHYX010000070.1 GCA_030426285.1 bacterium | reverse complement strand
TCGCGCGGTGGGACCAAGTTCCACCCTGTGCCCCGCGACGACATCACCGCGCACGATGCCATTCAGTATGACATGGGGCACAGTCACGCCACCTTCAATAGCGCCGTCCTCAGATACTGTCAGCGCCGAGTTACTGTCCGGGTCAGCGGTGACGCTGCCTTTGACGACACCGTCCACGTGACACCCCCCGGCAAAGTGCAAGTCCCCGTTAACTTTGGAGTTACTGCCAACCAGGGTGTCAATAACCGTGTGTCGCTTGTGCTTGCGCCCGAACATGTCCTCTCCTCAGCTCTGACTCATCTGCCAGAGGTAGCTTTGTTTCACGCTTTCTACCGATTTGGTGCGCGAATTCACTTCAATATTGATGCGTTGCGGCTGAAAGCCGGACGGCATGATCAGTTGGCGCTCAAAGTCCTGAAAATAACGAAAGGAAAAGGGCCAACTGCTGTCCTCATTCTCCGGTAGCAGCTCAGCCAGCGTAAACGTGCGGGCGGCGCCATCCTGCTCGCCTTCCACCGTAAAGTCGACTTCGCCTTTGACCGTCTGATCATGCTGCTTCACCTGGACCAGCACGACACGAAGGCTGTATACGCCCTCCTCATTGGTCTTGACCAGCTTGACGTCCTGGACGCGCAAGCCACGGCCACCGTCGGCCGGCGAAATGATGCCGCGATAAAATTCAATGGCATCCCGCTGCTCCTGGATCTTGCGCTGAAACTCACCAAGACTCGCTTCAACGTCCTTGTATGCCGCCCGATCAATATTCCTGTGGGTCTCCAGCAGTGCAATCTGTTCTTTCTGAGTCTCGATCGCCGCTTCGAGTTGTTCGATTTCCCAGGTCAACGCCTGCCGCTCTGCGAAGGCGTCGGCGACGTTGTAACCCGCCTGAATTCGACCGAACTCGAAGGTAAGATAAGCACCGAGCAACACAGCGACTACGAGCCCACTGCGTACGACCCAGGCAGGCACGCCACTGATGTGTACCGGTGATTTTCTGCGCAAAATGTACTGCCAAGCCGTGTTAAAGGCGTTATGTTACGCGCAGGCCAGCGCAAACAGAAGTGCAGCAGATCACGGAATCGCACGATAACGAAATGAAAAATTCGCGAAATTTATCGGTTTCCCGCCAGAATTCGGGACAGGATCTGTGGCAGTTATGCAGCTAGGCCAGTGGTACCCGTGGGTGAAGGCCCTGCATGTCGCATTTATGGTGACCTGGTTCGCCGGTTTGTTCTATTTGCCACGGTTGTTCATTTACCACGCCGAGGCCAGCGACTCGATCAGCCTGCAACGCTTTCAGGTTATGGAGCGCCGGCTTTACGCGATGATGACGCTGGGCGCGACGGTGACGATCATCCTCGGTCTGTTGCTGTTGTGGATCAACCCGGGCTTGCTGATGATCTTCTGGTTTCGGCTCAAATTGCTCTTGCTCGCCGGGTTGATCGTCTTCCACCTGCGCTGCCGGAACTGGATGAACCGCCTGAAAGGTGAATTTAGTCCGGAAAATACCCGCTGGTTGCGATTCTTCAATGAGATTCCGGTTATTTTTCTACTCGGAATCATCACCCTGGCAATCCTGAAGCCGGCTTAGTCTTCTTTTGCCTTGCGCTGCCGGGCAGCATCTTTGTCGAACACGACCTTCCAGCGATGCGGCCACCATTTGGGGCGCGGCGGCAAGCCCTCTGGGTAAAGCGACGGCCCCAACGCATTCAGCGCCTGCACGTACACCCGTCGCTTGAAGTAAATCACCTCGGTGACCGGTCGCCAGAAATCCACCCAGCGCCAGCGATCAAATTCCGGGGTATCACAGCAATCAAACCGCAGGCGTTCCTCGCCACCGCGCAACCTGAGCAAAAACCATTGCTGTTTCTGGCCTATGCACAAAGGCTTGCTGCCGTGGCGCAGGTATTTTTTTGGCAGACGGTAGCGCAGCCATTCGTCGGTTTCGCCCAATATCTCAACATCGCCGGGCCGCAAGCCGATTTCCTCGCGCAACTCGCGAAACATCGCATCCTGTGCCGACTCGTCCTTGTGCATGCCGCCTTGCGGGAATTGCCAGCCTTTACTGCCGACGCGGCCGGCCAACAGCAATTTGCCTTCGGCATTGCACAGGATGATGCCCACATTAGCGCGGTAACCATTGGAATCGATACAGTCGTTACTCATAGCTAGCAGTGTTTCATTTGCAGGAACCGGCGGAACAGGCGCTTAGCTTGCCCGAATTCACGTCACTTGTACCACCCCCTTGCATTGATTAGCCTTGCTGACTATCTGAATGAGGCACGCGACGTAGAGAATGTTACCCCCCCGCTGGAGCGATCGACCGTGCCGTTAAGACCTGCATTCGGGCTCTTTTTCCTGCTGTTACTCCTTAGTGCGGCGAGCATTGCGATCGCATTGCTCTACGGCAGCGCGCACCTCGGTGCGCGCGATGTTCTAGATGCATTCAGCGGCAATGCTTCGGCGGCAACCCACACGGTCATCATCGAGTTGCGCCTGCCACGGGCGTTAACCGCTTTCGGCGTCGGGGGACTGCTCGCCGTTGCCGGAGTGCTCATGCAGGTGCTGCTACGCAATCCGCTTGCTGAACCGTACATACTTGGCAGCTCCGGCGGTGCGGCCGTCGCCGCCTTGCTGGCAATGTTGCTGGGCTGGAACGCGGTCATGCTCAACAGCGCGGCATTCACGGGTGCCATGACCGCAAATCTGCTGGTTTTTTCGATTGCGCAAGGTATCGGCAGCTGGACACCGGCGCGGTTGTTACTGACCGGCGTTGTGCTGGCCGCCGGCTTCAGCGCGGCGACCACGCTGCTGCTGGCGCTCAGCCCGGATCAGAACTTGCGGGGCATGCTGTTCTGGCTCATGGGCGACCTGAGCTTCGCTCACGCACCCGGCCGCACCTTGTGGCTGCTACTTGCCATCACTGGCGCGGCAACACTGTCGGCGCGGCATCTGAATGTGCTGTCCCGCGGCGAGCTGGAAGCCGCGGTGCTTGGCTTGCCGGTTGCAACGTTCCGACTTGCGTTATTCGCCGTAACCGCACTGGCGACCGCCATTTCGGTCACAACGGTCGGGGTCATCGGCTTCATCGGTCTGGTGGTACCGCATGCCATTCGATTGCTTGCAGGCAGTGATCACCGCTTGCTGGTTCCTGCCTCAGCGCTTGCGGGTGGCTGCCTGCTCGTGGTGGCCGATACCATCGCCCGCAGCGTGCTGGCACCCCGGCAATTGCCGGTCGGCGCATTGACGGCTGCATTGGGCGTGCCGTTGTTCCTCTACCTGATGAGCCGCAGTCGTCGGGTATCCTGACAGCGAGAAAGTTACTGGCGGGCAAAAACCACGATGTGGTCCGTTTCCAGTCGAATGCCGATGGCCTCACCGACCGGGTGATTGTGATGACTCGGTACCGACGACAAGAGTGTCGCGCCGCTCACTGTTTTCAGTTCGTAGAGAAATTCTGAGCCTTTGAACTGCTTCGAGATGACTTCGGCTTTCATCAGACTGTCGTCGTCGTGCACAACATCATCCGGCCGTAATAACACGTCGACTGAGGTGCCTTCGGTCAATGGCTCCTCCATGCGCCCGGACATCGTTCCCAACTCGGTCTCCACGAGATTCTCGCCACGGACCCGCCCTTCCAGCCAGACACCTTTGCCGACAAAGTCGGCAATGAAACGATCTGCTGGCCGGTGGTAAAGCCGGTACGCACTGTCCCATTGCAACATCCGTCCCCCACGCAGCACGCCCACATCATCAGCGAGTGCGAACGCGTCGTGATGATCATGCATCGCGACCAGCGCTGTCGTTCCGAGTTGGGTCAGCAGCTGTCGAATCTCCTGCCCCAGATCCTGACGCAAGCTGGCATCGAGATTGGAAAACGGTTCATCCATCAGCAGCAACCGCGGCTCTGGCGCAAGCGCCCTGGCGAGTGCAACTCGCTGTTGTTGCCCGCCGGATAGTTCGTGCGGATATCTCGCCGCGAACTCGGCCAGGCCAACCAGTTTCAGGAACTTCATCGCCAGCAAACGGGCATCGCGCTTCGGCTGTCGGTGCAACGCAAAAGACACGTTCTGCTGCGCGGTCAAATGCGGCAGCAGCGCGTAGTCCTGGAACACCATGCCAATACGCCGTTCTTCGGCTGACATGTGCATGCTGTTGGAACTAAGCAAGGTAGCGCCTGCGCGAATTTCGCCGGCACTGATTTGCTCGAAGCCGGCAATACAACGCAACAAGGTGGTCTTGCCGCAGCCGCTGGGGCCCAGAATGCAGCCGATACGCCCGCCCTCCAGACTGAGCGACACCTCGTCCAGTACAGGCTCCTCTGTATATCGATGGCTGATTGCGTTGATTTCGAGCATCAGTCGTTGCGCCGACTGAGTATGACCACGGGCACCAGCCCGGCCAGCACGATTGCCAGGGCCGGCAACGCGGCGCGCTGCCACTCACCTTCCGTTGTGAGCTGGAATACACGAACAGCCAGCGTGTCCCAACCGAACGGCCGGGTCATCAGGGTAATCGGAAGTTCTTTCATGACATCAACAAACACCAATAGACCCGCGACAAGAGCGCTGCGCTTTAGGATCGGAATTTGAACCTTCACGGCAGTAGCGACATTTGCGTACCCAAGTGTCCGCGACACTTTTGCAAGCGTGTCTCCTTGGCGTTGTTCGGCAGCCTCGATTGGACCATATGAAACTGCGAGAAATCTGACTACATAGGCAAACAACAATCCCAATAGTGAATTGTTGATAAAGAAGTTTGCATCGGGAAAGCCATTTGATCGCAACCACAGCACTATTTCCTTTTCGGGCCCAATAGTCGCCGTCATGATTCCAACTGCAATGACAACTGCCGGAAGTGAATACCCGAGAAGTGCAGCCTTAGATAGGGTGTTGACGGTCTTGTTTGCGCTCCATCTCGTGAAAAAGACTACACACAGAGCAGCTGCAATAGCGATAACACTTGCACTTGCCGCAATGAGTACACTCTGAACTGTGGCTGAAATGAGGTCACTTTCAACACTGATGCCATGCGTGAGAGCCCACCACAACATTTGTCCGACAGGTAGGAAGAATCCAGCCACAACTGGAACCCCACAAACAGCAACAGAGATTAGAGCCGACCAACCTTTGTGCAGCTTCGCATGTGTTCGCAGTGTAGAGTGGCGAAAAGAAAACTTCTTGCGTCCACGAATCGTTCTCTCACCCGCAATAAGCAGCAATACTAGCACACACAGTATTGCACTTAAGAATAGGGCTGTTTGTGGTTCACCAAGAGAAAACCACGAACGGAAAATGGCTGTAGAAAATGTTTGTACACCAAAGTAGTGAGAGGCACCGTAGTCGGAAACCACTTCCATCAGAACCAGCAGTAGGCCTGCTGCTATAGCTGGTCTCGCAAGCGGTAGGGCAACTTTGCGAAACGTTTGCCATCCATTGTATCCAAGCAATCGCGACGCTTGCAGTTGGGATTGGATGCTTTCGGAAAAAAAAGTTCTTGCTGACAAATACACATACGGATACAGCGAGGTCGCTAGAACTACGATTAATCCAGGTGTGTTCATCATGTCAATATATATGTCGAATGCACGATGCAGCGAGCCACCGTTCTCGAAGAATCCTGCATATGCATACGCTGTAATGTAGTTGGGAACGGCGAGGGGAAGAACGAGAAGCCACTCTAGTACTTTGGAACCAGCAAACTCGCGAGTAGAAACGATATAGGCTGGAAAAACGCCTAGAACTGTCGCCGCAATACCAGAGCCAAGAATCAACAGTAGCGTATTGTAAGAATACGAAGGAAGGAGGTAGGTAACAATATGGTCCCAGCTTTCGCCGGGACCATTCCAAATGTTTGCAACAATGCTTAACACAGGCACTATAAGCACCAGCAGCAAGCCTATTGTTGCGGCTGTCCACCCATAATGAGTGTTTTTTACATGTGTGCGGTTTTTACTTCCACTGTGCTTCATCAAAGACTAGTACAGCCTCTTTGTTGTGAGCGCCGAGCGCGGCGATAGACACGTCGTCTTCTTTGAAGCTTCCCCACGATGCGAGGAGTGGGTCTACGGTTGCATTGGAATTTACAGGGTACTCAAAATTAGCACTGCTGAACACTTCTTGTGACGGCACTGACAACAAATGTGCAATAAACGTTTGTGCGAGTTCTGCGTTTGGTGCATGCTTTGCCACGCCAATTCCGCTGATGTTTACATGTGCGCCATGGCCGTCTTGATTTGGGAAATACAAAGTGATTGCCTTGCCAACTTCGGCCTCAAGGCTATCCTCACTTTGCACGAGTTTGCCCAAATAGTATGAATTCACAATTGCCAGTTCACCTTCACCAGCATAGAGAGCTTTCATTTGATCTCTGTCGTTACCCTTGGGTTCTCTAGCCATGTTGGCTACTACACCTTGTGCCCAGCTCAAAGCAGAATCGCGCCCGTGGTGAATAATCAGTGAGGCCAATAGGGACTGGTTGTAGATATTTTCAGAAGAACGAACCAAGATCTTTCCCTTCCACGCTGGTGCAGCCAAGTCTTCTATTGCAAGCCCTTCCGGAAGAGTTGTATTGCTTGCATTGTAAGCAATTGCACGTGCGCGTTTTGTGAGCGCAAACCAATGGCCTTGAGCATCGCGGAGATGAGAAGGTACTATGGCCTCGATAGCAGGATTGCTTGTAGGCTGCAACAATCCCTGATCAGTTGCGCGCTGCAATCTACCAGCATCCACTGTGATAAGTACGTCGGCGGGACACAATTCGCCCTCGCTTTTCATCTTGTTCATGAGCTCATCTGCAGAAGCATTGACAACATTGAGCTTCACATTGTGCTCTTTCTCAAACTGTGCAAACAGCTCTTGGTCTGCTTCGTAGTGACGGTGTGTGTATACGGTGAGTTCTTGAGCTTCTTGTACGTGTTCTTGAGGTTCCTCTGAAGAACAAGAAGCGAGTAGTACTACGATAGTTAGTAGTCCTGTCAAACGATACATGTTTGCCCTCCTTTTGTATTCGTTGAATGACAAAAATACAAACAATGCGCTTATTCAGATTGATTTCAGATAAGATCTTTTAGGGAGTCCAATAAGATGCGTTGGGCGTACTAACGATTTTTGTGTGCAGATCTGACTCCATATTGAGAATCCCAGGGCGTTTCCAACCTTGCAAAACGCGAATATTGCTGACTTCGCGAAGGTCTCCTTGAAACTGTATGCTTCCCACTTTTGTGCCATTTCGCAGGTCAACTACGTCGATATGCGCAGAGGCGCTGCGGAACTCTGGGCGAACCAGATGTGAAATTCTCGACCCCTCCCGCATTCCAGAAACTCCCACCAATGCGTAATCACCAACGATATCCAGTCCTCTCGTAAAACCATTTGCTGTGTAGATAACAGCAACATTGTTGTTATGTGGGTCATAACACGATAAGGTTCCGTCAGATGCTTCACAGAAGTACACTTTGTTGTTGTGAACGCGAGGAGAATGGGGCATTGAGAGTTCTGTTGCTGCCAGAGTATTGCTCGGTAGGTGCAGGAGTATTCCGAGATCGGTGGTGTTGCGCCAGCCCTCTTGAGTATCTGTGCTGCCCAATGCTGTTGCCCATGTTGGTTCTTCTCCCTCACATGCAAAACCGTTCAAATGGCATCGGTCATCCGGTTCCAGCGCACTGATGAACGGCGGTGTCCAAATCGGCACGAAACTATACGACTCCCCAATGAGACAAATACAAGAAAATTTGGTATTTACAGCCAGGATACCCCGCGAGGTGATAGCAACGTCGTGAATATCAAGATCTCCGGTAATCCATTTGGCGCGAGGTACTAGCAAGTCTGTATATGTATCTGGCTGTCGAGGATACGAGGCGGCAAGTTCTGGCATATTGGCAAAAAACTGCACAGAGGTTGAATCTGTTACAACCAGATTGTTGTTTAATGCGTCTATGCCCATGCAACGACGAAACAAACGCGGCAGCAACGAAATAGAAGAACCAGAGCTACTAAAGAGCAACAGTCTGCTAGCCTGAAACGAGGAAACGGCAATCGAGATGTCCAGAGAATGCATCAATTCGGGAAGAGAATCGGAATATGTAAATGAAAATGACCGCATGAGCACTTGTATTGTGAAGAATGTAGTGGACTCAAACTACGGCACAATTTTGAAAATAACATGGTTGTGTATGTTCTTCTTGTGCACAACATCGTTGGTGTTTGCTATGGAATCCGATTGGGATTGTGAGGTTGCCCTTGTCGATACCATTGCCTATGTGCACCGAGAATCCGAACCATCAGTTGTGACCATTGTCAAGCAAGACACTTCTTATAAGGTACAAATGAACAACGCAATCGTCGGGTTGAGTGCCACGGACGAGGGAACTGTGTTGGCAGTTGGTGTTGATGTTGACGGTACCATGACTATGAGTGAATTCAGCGGAACACAGGTACAAACACTCCTTCAAACCAAGGGTCAGCTACCCCGAGGAATCGGTATTTGGCGTGCAGATTCAACTTGGTTTGGTCTCAGTGAGTCTGATGGAATCGTGAACGTGCTCGCGAGAAAGAATGGCGAAGTGAGTGCTATTGGTAGTGTTGGCAAAGGTTTTTCGGACATGATGCCGTTGGACAGCACTGCAGTGGTGATTGTATCGGCTCAAGGAGTTGGTGTTCTGCAAGACAAAATCACGACGCAATTGTGGCCAACAGCAGCAGAATTACAAAGAACAGAGAATACGTTGTTTGCAGTAGATGCGGCGAATGAGGTGTTACTGAAGATTAGTCCCAGCAGCATTGATACATTGAGCCTCGAGCCCTTTAACTCAGGCTCTATGTGGAAACTCGCGGCTGCTAATAGGCACATTCAACTATATCGTCTTCAAGAACCTTGGCGTACTGTTTTAGAAGCAACACGGATCGGACCTCAGCTTCGGTTTAAGTTCAAAGATGGCGGCGAGTACGTAGAGTACGGGAGCATGACGGTGCCAGTTGCCGTAGCTTTATTGATTCTCATCGCGGCGTACAATTGGCGAAGGCTGTCGAAAAATCGACATCGGCTACCGGGAATAACCCGCAAGAAATGAGCGTGAAACAATTGTGCAAATAATTGTTCTTATATTCTACTGAATATTCAATGTTACAAGAGGAAAGCTATATGAAACGCATGATTGCACTTTTTTGCATCGGAACAAGTTTGATGTTTGGGTGTTCTTCAGATGAAGAAGCACCAGGAGAGCAGTCAGGAAACATCGAGTTTAGCGAACCATCAGATGAGATGGGAGCAACACCTGCCGAAATCAGTATTGTTCCTATTTCAAATTCCGTGGAGTTTCCAGAAGCAACAATTGCGATGTCTACATCTGAAGCAGATGCAGACTCAACAGCCTTTGCATTTAATGTTGAAGGTTACGAGTTGGGTGCGCAAACAGAAGGACCACACAAAGATCTCCTGGCAAACTCAGCCGGCGGACAACACATTCACTTGATTGTTGACAATGGGCCTTACTCTGCACACTACAAGCCAATGGCTACAAAAATGTTGGGTGAGGGTCACCACACAGTGTTGGCATTCTTGAGCAGATCGTATCACGAAAGTGTTAAAAATGCTGCTTCATTTGCCGTTGAAAATATCACTGTTGGAGAAGTTGCTGGCGAAAACCCTGCCGATCTCAGCGCACCACACATGTTTTACAGCCGTCCAAAGGGAACATACAGCAAAGTAGATGGAGAGAATCTGATGCTTGATTTCTTTCTCGTGAACTGCGACCTTGCTCCAGATGGATATACTGTGAAAGCGACAATTAACGAATCTGAATTTGTTATTGATAAGTGGACTCCGTATGTCATAAACGGTCTTACGCCAGGCACGACAACTGTAACTCTCGAGTTGTTTGATGCAAACGGTGTCTCTGTTGCGAGCCCGTTTAATCCGGTGACTCGTGAAGTAACTATCGAAGAGTAAATCTATTGAGATTGCGTTGTCAGAAAACACGAGCAAGAGTATGAACATTACGTACAATTTTGAGATGCCGGACGGCGCTAGAGAGTCGTTTGAGATAGAGTTAAACAGAGAAGTTGGTTCCGTAGAAGAAGGTGCTGACTGGACCGAACTTGAGTATCACAAGTGCCCGAACTGTCCTCTCTCTGCTAACAACTTTAAGCGCTGTCCGGCTGCAGTTGATATAGCCAACATGACTGAGCGGTTCAGTGCCGTCAATTCATACGACCAAGTGAAAGTGCATGTACACACACCGGAGCGCGACTACTTTAAGAAGTGCGATGCGCAAACTGGGCTAATATCTCTTATGGGACTTGTATTGGCGACCTCAGCATGCCCAATTTTGTCAGAATTCAAAGTTTTAGCGCTACATCACTTGCCGTTCTCAACGTATGAGGAAACACTATTCCGAACCTCAGGAGCATATCTGTTAAAACAGTACATGCGTCAGAAAAAAGGTGAAGTGGCTGACCTAGAAATGAAAGGGTTAAAGCAGTTCTACGACGATATTGGCCTTGTGAACAAAAGTCTAAAAAATCGTATCCACAAAGTTTCTCAATCTGACTCAAACATCAATGCAGTAAACGCATTGTTTTCACTTTCGTGGTTGGTTGCGCTTTCTCTGGATGAGCAACTAGATGAACTCAACGAGCACTTGGGATTGTAATTAGGACATCCATTCCGGATACTGTTTATTGGCGGCACTCACACCAATCCACATTGCTTTAAAGGCACTTAGGAATGTGTCGCCGGAAAAAACAACAGTACACGTATCTGTTCTTGAAGCATTTGCAAGGCCTTCACAAGCGAGTGCCATTTCACGTCTGTAAAACTCTACACATATTTCATTCACAGTGGGATGCAATGGTGTGATAGAGGGTAACAACTGCATACCCGAAGCAACCGACTCTTGAATTCTTGCTGTTGTCTGTGTAGGGTGGAAGCACAGCGCACATGTTGGACCCTGAGTTTCTTTCGTCGCATAAAACTGAGTTTTTGCATGCAGATTCGATGACACTTCATCCGCCAAACAGCTGTTGCCTGTCACTGCAACAACAGGTACTTCAGACTCTCCAAACAACAACGCATTGGTAGTGACCTCCCCGCACTCTTGTCCGTCAATTGAAAGCTTCTTGATTGTTGTTCCAACATATGTATGCGCAAGCAAGCCACCTTCAACGCCCGCCATACTGTGGTACCCAACCATTACAGCTGCATCAAACGAATCGTCAAAACCTTGCAGCTGCAACAGTGGCTTGTTGCGTGGCTGGGCGGGACCGGACACCAGTGTTGCGGGCGCTGCCAATTCTTGTATCAAGATGTTCCGCATGGTTCCGTGGCCATCTCCAACCACAATTTCGGCATCATTGTGTACGCTGAGGATACCTGCGATAGCGGCATTTACGTCCTGCGTCATGAGCAGTCTTGCAGACTGATAGTCTTGTCCACCCGGCATCAATTGGTCGCGATGAACTACACCGGTGATGCCTTCCATATCTGCTGCGATAAAGACTTTCATACTATTCATTTGCCTCTAAAATGTGTTTCCAAGAATCAGATTCTGCCATGCTTTTTATAACGTGATTGCGCTCCAAAAGAAACCTTTTCATATGCCTTGAGAGTACTGAGTATTCAGTCAAACTGCCAAGCCATCCAAAGGGAGCCTTGTAGTCAAATATATCAATCATACAGACGGATGAAGACTCTTGAACAAATTCATGAATATGCCTCATATAGGCAAATGGTCCGTGAATCATCTCGTCTACAAATCGCGTTGGCGAAGAGAGCTCTGTGACCTGAACTTTCATTTCCCACGAGATGCCAAAATGCACGGCGCGCCAAGTGACCGTGTCGTGCAGTTCGACCAGTCCAGTGCTGCGTCCATCCACAACGCTTTCACGATATTTGCTTGCAGCTTGCAAGTGAAGATCAATGCTGCGCGAAAGATCAAACACTCGCTGAATTGGGGCTTGTATGCTAGTTTTAAGTATTATTGTTGGCACGGAACAACTTAGGCTTATTTATGCGAATGAAAAACGTTTTACCGCTTCTGATATGCAGTGTGAGCGTCTTGCTCTTTCCATCCATTTCTGTTGCTGAAACGCCTCCATGGCTTGACATGATGCAGCAGAACCACCCTTCTATGGATTCAGTACAACAATCTTATGACATGTGGTTTGCCACCCGAGAAAAAGGTAAGGGATCGTACTGGAAACTGTTTGAGCGATGGAAAGCTGAGCACGAGCCAGTTGTTGGACCAAACGGTCGCGTTGCTTCACTCGCTGAAACAAGACAAGCGCGAGCTTTGATGCAGAAGCGCACCGACGAGACAAGTGGACCAGCTTCGAACGCTGGTCAATGGCGAGAACTCGGCCCGTGGAACACGCCTGCGAACAATACTGGTCAACCAACTGGTGTCGGCAGAGTGAACGCAATTGCAATAGACCCTTTTGATGCAAATATTCTCTACGCCGGTGCACCGGATGGGGGATTGTGGCGCGGTACGATGCAAGGCGATGATTGGGAGCAATTGAATTCAGACCAACAAGACGAGCTGGGTGTTTCTGCCATCTTACCCGATCCCATCGACCAAGGAGTCTTGCTCATCGGTACCGGAGATCGCGATGGTGGTGGCACAGGAATAGGCGTGTGGAAATATAGCAATGGAACTTGGACGTCTAGCTCCTCTGGAATGCCCATGTGCATTGTCGGTCAGTTGACGTATCTGCGAAATAGTACTGACACTGTGCTCGCGGCGACTTCTGTTGGACTTTTTAGGAGTTTGGATCGAGGCAGTACGTGGTCGCGAGTTTCTGAAGATAGGCACTTTAAGGAACTTGTGGTGCATCCAACTGATGGTAGTATTGCGTATGCATCAGCGGATGGAAGGGTGTACAGAACAACGGACGGAGGAGCAAATTGGAGTATCGTAGAAGGTGGTTTGCCCACGCAAAAACTCACGCGAACCGCCCTCGCCGTCTCACCTGACAAGCCGGACTATGTGTATGCTCTCATAGCTGGAAATGAGATTGATTTTCTAGGTTTGTATCTTTCTACAGATGCTGGTCAAACCTTCACCCGCAAGTCGTGGGCCGAGGTTCCTTCTGTAGAAACTCCTAATATTCTCGGTCATTCTTTTGATGGAAGTGCTGCTGGTGGACAAGGTTGGTACGACTTAACAGTTGCGGCTGACCCCAACGATGCCTCGCGCGTATTCTGTGGCACTGTGAGTTTGTGGATGTCAGAAGACGAAGGTTCGTCGTGGTCTAACATCGGACACTGGGGCAGTCAAATACATGCCGATCACCACGCAATGAAATTTACAGAAGACGGTTCCGTGCTCATCGATGCCAATGACGGTGGTGTGTATTTCGTAGATCCACAGACATTTGCGTTTGAAGATGTTTCAGACGGACTCGGCATTGCACAGATATACAAAATTGGTCAAAGCGCGACACAGAGAGACCTTATCCTGAGCGGTTATCAGGACAATGGATGTTCTGCATATGACGGCGGTGACTTTACCACCAACGCAGGGGGAGATGTTGCAGAAGTATTGTTTGATTGGTCCACGCATCAGTATATGTTCAATTCATACGGGTCAACAATTCGAAGGTCTAGTGACTTTGGTCAAACTTTTCACACAATTGCATCTACCGGCACAAACGGCTTGACAGAGAACGGTGCATATCTCACACCATACTGTCTTGATATGTCGGACCCCAATATTATGTATCTCGGCTACGATAACCTTTGGCGAGCAGATAGCATACGCGGTAATGTTGAGTGGGTGAACATCACGGGTGAGGCTTCGCTCGCACCAGGTAAAGTTCGTTGTATTTCGCAAAGTCCTACTCATCCAAATGTGTTGTTTTTTGGTCGTACCGATGGCACAGTATATAAAACTGAAAATGCACTTGATGATCAACCTGTATGGACTCAAGTGAGCGACGAGTCGCAGTGGTCAGGCACAGTATTTGACATTGAAATACACCCACACAATCCAAACATCATTTGGTTGGTTGCTGGAGGGAAAATATTCCGCACTCACGACGGTGGTAAGAATTGGGTTGACCAAACAATAAATGTGCCTGAGAATAGCGGTCCAAGGTGTATCGCAATTGATCCAGAAGTGTGTGAAGGTGTGTATGTTGGTCTGCAACATTCGATTGTATACAAAGAACACAACATGGATGAATGGTTGTCCTTTGACGCAAACTTACCGGCTATATCGATTTCAGAACT
>JAUHYX010000307.1 GCA_030426285.1 bacterium | reverse complement strand
TGGAAAGGATTAAAGCACTGCGCAAAGTTATGCGCCAAAACAAAATTGAAGGCTTTGTGGTTTCACATTTGCCTCACATACGCTATTTCACTGGCTTTTCAGGCAGTAGCGCTGTACTGTTGATCCTTCCTCGCAGTGTTCACTTTTTTACTGACGGCAGATATACCACACAGGTTGAATCCGAACTGTATCCGATCAAGAACCTGCGCATTCACATTACGCGCAATCCTTGGCAGATCGTTTCTGACAAGAAACTAGTGAAGAACGGTAAGGTGGCTGGGTTTCAAGGTAATGCTATGACGGTCGATCAACTCAAGGCTATTCGCAAGGTTGTTAAAACTGTCAAGTTTAAGCCTATGTCTGGCATCATTGAACCGCTCATTCAGCCAAAAACAGAACAAGAAGTTGAGAGCATTCGCAAAGCTGCGGCAATTGGTGACAAGGTGTATGCTCACATTCTCGAATTCGTAAAGCCCGGCATGACAGAAGCCGAGGTTGCGGCTGAAGTTTCATACCGCGCAAGCTTGATGGGATCGGAAGGAGATGCATTTGACATCATCGTTGCTTCTGGCGAAAGATCGGCACTACCGCATGGCAGAGCTTCCAATAAAAAGATCAAGACGGGTGAGCTTGTTACGCTCGATTTTGGCTGTATTGTAGACGGATTCTGCTCAGACATGACACGAACATTCGGTATCGGAAAGCTGAAAAAGAAGCAGATAGAAGTGTACAACACCGTGCTGACTTCAATGCAGGCCGGCATTGATTGCCTAAAGCCAAACATCTTAGCGAAAGACGCAGACAATGTATCTCGCACAATCATTGCTGATGCCGGTTATGGCAAATACTTCACACATTCGCTCGGTCATGGCCTCGGTATAGATGTACACGAAGGCCCTGGATTGGCGCAATCTGCTAAGAAAACGAAAATTCTTGAAGATACGGTTGTGACTGTTGAACCTGGTATCTATTTGCCAGGAAAGTTCGGAGTGAGAATTGAAAATGATGTGTGGGTTACGGCAAAAGGCAATGTTGTGTTGAACACCGCTCCAACAGAACTCATCTGCATTTAAGAGGACTGCCGCCTCACCCCATGTCAAAACAAACAGCACTTGTTATTGTAGACGCATTTCCCCCCGTAGCGCATCCAACTGCGCTGCGGTGGTGGAACCTCTTGCGCCACCTTCCCGAGCACGGATGGAATCTGATCGTGCTGTCGCGCCCACATGCACGATACCCGCTAGCAGACAACTCGTTGTTGGAATTGCTCAACGAAGAAAGCGTTCGAGTTGAGGTATACTCAGACAAGAAGATTCCAGCATCTTCCCTTGTGCACAATGTGAAGAAGAATTGGCCTGATCACTCTATCTCTGTGCACTCTGTAGTTCCATTGAAAGACGAAAGCTCAAAGTGGTCGACCAAGGCATATTACCGAGCTAAAGGTCTTATAGAGAGATTTGATGTTGACCTGATTGTTGCTGGGGGACCGCCTTTTGCAACACATAGATTGGCCGGGAAGCTGTCGGAAGACTGTGAAGTTCCGTTTGTGCTTGATTACCAACACCATTGGTCGGAAGCTCCGCAAACAAAGAACCACTTGTATGCTCGGTCACGCGGCAAAAGCTGGGAGCAAGACCTCCTCAAACGCGCGCAACACATCATGGTTACGACGCGGAACATCAAGGAAACACTGCTGCAAAATCACAGCTTTTTGGAACACAATGATGTCACAATTGTTCCAGAGATGTTTGACGAAGCCCTGTGTGAACAAGCAAGACAAAACGCTATTTCAACTCCAGCAGAGTCACTCCATGTGGTTCACGCCGGTGTTTTGGTAGGCAACGCTTCGCACACACCACTGCTAAAGGCAATGGCGATTGTCAACAAGGCCAAACAACACTCTGTCGAGTTCACACATGTTGGCCCTTTGCACAAATCTGAAAAAAAGAAGATTGCCAAGTCCACTGAAAGTGAGCATGTGCGCCATTTGCAAGGAGCTATTGTGGATTTGTACAAAGAGATTGCAAACGCTGATGTTCTGTGGCTACATGCGAATAGCGAGGAAGATGCGCAAGCTCAGCTAGGGATGTATGCAGGCAGTGGCAAGCCAATTCTCTTTTGCGTGCCTGAGGGGGAATCCAGTCGTCAACTCCTTGCCAATCAAGCTGGCGTTAT
Organism: bacterium; assembly: GCA_030426285.1. Classification (GTDB taxonomy): domain Bacteria; phylum Bacteroidota; class Ignavibacteria; order Kapaibacteriales; family UBA7675; genus JAUHYX01. The sequence goes on along the minus strand of JAUHYX010000307.1, from coordinate 635 downwards.
TGTTCCCAACAAAGCTTCTGTTATTGCCGAGGCCTTGCAGTATTGCATCGAACTAAAGCAGCAAGGCACGCGGCCAACACCAAAAGAAGAAATGTACACACAACACAACAGTGCCCTCACCGCAGCGGACGTATCCCGCATCATGGGACTCGCAATGAAAATGTAATTGTTGCTAGTTTCTGGTCTACACTTGCGTTGCTATTGAATATACCATCTGCACGTGAGCGAAACTCTGCTCTGCCTCCCCACTGTTCCCTTGTCTGCCCACACATTTGACAGAGTCGTAGGATAGCGGATTTCAGTATCCAACACATTGTGCCATGTCAACGATACATGTAGGTTGTCAGAAAACAATTGGTGCAACCTGACAGACGCATTGACAACTGCAAACGCATCCTGCTTAGCTCCGATGCGCGCTCCTTCTTCCGGTACGGTTAATGTGTACCACAACGTTTCCATAGCGCCGGTGTATTTGCCAGAGAGTGACGCAGAGACGCTTCTGTTCGCAAGCCAAGACAATGTCCATGAAGCTAGAATATTGGGTGAGTAACCCAATTCGATATCTTCATACCCTTCCTTTTCGTTCTGACTGTGTTGGTACGTTGCGGCAATATCAAAAAGTACGTTCTCTACTA
>JAUHYX010000069.1 GCA_030426285.1 bacterium | reverse complement strand
ACTGCTAGGACATCTCCTCGAATTGTGCCGCGGAAGTAATGTGAACGCAACACTTGATGTTGCTCAGGTACCAACATTGGATCATGTTCGCGAGTATATTTCAGCTGGAGCCGTTCCTGGTGGTACACATCGCAATTGGAAGAGTTATGGACATGAAGTGGATTTGGGTGGGCATTCTGAGCACACGCGACACATTCTCACTGACCCGCAAACCAGCGGCGGCCTGCTAATTGCCTGTGCTGCCAATGCTGTGGATGAAGCGACCGAACTCTGTGCGAATCTCGGCCATGAATGCCATGTTGTTGGACACATTGCATCGCAAACCACGAGCAATTACCGAGTTGCTGTGTGCTAATACATTAACATCTCCTTAACACACTTTAACATTCACCAGTGCTTGTATCTAGTAAGTTGTGGTCAGTGAATAACAACAGTCTTTCTACAACGATTCATGGAGCACATGATGAAGAAAATGAATACGATGAAGGTGATGGGAATTGCTTGTTTGTGCGGTGGCTTGGCATATACTGCATTTGCTGGCAATAGCACAGAAGAAGAAACCCCAAAGGTGGTTGAAGTGAAGGTTGAGTGTCAACAAGCGGGTGGTGCTCTTCGTGAAACACAAGATTTGCTTATCACCAAGCAAATTGACCTCAAGAAAATTCGCGAACAACTTCTCAAGGAGTTCAGCGAAGAAGAAGTTCAAGAAATGATGGGCCGGATCGAGTCTGCCACAAGCAATATCAAAATGTTCAATGTTTCTTGTGATCCCAAACCTGCTACTTGCGTGAAATTCGGCGAAGATGTTGACGTAGATGTCAAAATGGAAAAAACATTTGTTGTGAAGTCTGAGAACGGTGACGCGGAAACCAAAATGGTTGGCGTGATTCGCACAGTTGATGAAGACGGCAATGAAGTTGTTCGCGAGCTCAGCCAAGACGAGATGAAAGAGCATGTTTTTGTGAAGGAAATTACCGACGGTGAGAATGTACACTTTTCAAACACATCGGTGGGAGAAGACGGTGAACGAGAAGTAGCGATGTTTGTATTCAAGGCAGATGGCGAAGACTTCGAAACAGTTGAACTCAGTGAAGGAACGAGCGAATTTGTGTATGAAGTGCGCGTAGAATCAGAGGATGGTGAAGACAAAACGCAGCGCCGGATGGTCGTGATTTCTGATATGTACACATGTTCCAAACCTGCTACAGAAGAGAACGCTGCTGATGCAGAGCGCGAGCTACTCCAAAAAGAGGGTGAGGGCAGACTGATGGTGGAAAACCTGAACTTGTACCCAAATCCTTCTGACGGTGTGTTTACACTCAATTTTGATCTTCCAGAATCTGAAGAACCAGTCATTATCAATATCGTCGATGTTTTGGGCACGAAAATCTATGCAGAGAGGCTCGACAACTTTACCGGTTCGTATTCAAAAACAATCGATTTGCGCAGCGACGCTCGCGGTCACTATATTCTGAATATCACGCAAGGTGACAAGATTATTTCGAAGCATATAGAGCTAAAATAATTTCTCTTTCTCCCTGAATGTTGTGAATAGCTCGGCCACTCAGCCGGGCTATTCTCTTTTTCTAGCTGCGACTTCGTTTGCCAAACAACCATCCGACCAACACAACCACCCCAGTTCCTACCGGATTCAACCACAAATATTCAATTAATTTGTTGAATCCGTCGGGAACATCACTGAAGTATATTCCAACTTCACCGGCTGCATTTACGAAGGCATTGTCAAACACAAACACGCTCAACATGCCCAGCAAAAGACCGGTGAACGCACTGAAAGGTGTGGCGCGTTTCACGAACAATAACAACATAAACACGCCGAGAATTGATCCGTAGAAATAGCTGCCGATTTGGTTCACAAGCTCAATGATTGAATTTGTTTGTCCCAACGCAATAGCAGCTGATGTTGCCAACATACCCCACAGAAATGTCGCAACTCGTGAACTCCTGAGATAGTGCTTGTCACTTCTTTCCTGTTTGTGCAAACGCTTGTACCAGTCAATAATAGACACAGACGCGAGCGAATTCAACGCACTGTCAATACTCGACAAAGCCGCTGCGAAAATGCCAGCAATAATGAGCCCAACAATACCCACGGGCAAATTGTTGAGAATGAACCACGGCAATATGTAATTGGTGTCGTTAAACGATGCCCCAGTTGCGGCGGCAATTCGCTCTGCATCTTGCTGGCGCAAAGCTGAAATCTTCTCGTTGCTGCGAGCGAATTCGTCCTGTACCTGTTCGCCATTCGCCACACCCAAAGCCGCTGCTTCTCGCACAGACTTTGCTTCGACATAATCGGCGCGCAATTGTTCACCCTCGACGATATATTCGGTTGCAAAGGCCGACTCATCAATAGTTCTGAAGGTGAGTGGTGCATCTACAAACACATAAAACACCCACAGAAATACGCCCAACAGCAGTATGAAAAATTGCATCGGAACCTTGGCAAAAGCCGACATCAACAAACTGCGTCGCGCATCTGAAACCGATTTGGCCGTGAGGTATCGCTGCACTTGAGTCTGGTCACAGCCGAAGTACGACAACATGAGAAATATACCCGCAATAACTCCGCTCCACACATTGTAGCGCTCAGTCAAATCGAACGACAAGTCAACGGCATTTAACTTCTCAGCAACGCCTGCAATCGCGAGCGAGTCACCTATACTCACACCTGTTGGCAAATGCGAAACAATCCAACCAAAGCAAAACACGAGTGCAAACATCATGATGATCATTTGCTTTACATCTGTGCGAATCACGCCGCCCATCCCACCGGCAAGTGTGTACACGGTTGCAATTACACCTATCAACAAAGCAGTGGCAGAATACTCCATGCCAAGCAGTTCCGCCAAGACATAACTCGGCGCTGCTACCACCGTTCCTAGGGCTAACCCACGGCCAATGAGAAACAAAAACGATGTAAACAAGCGCGTGTGAAGGCCAAATCGTCGCTCCAACGACTCGTACGCCGTAAAGGCCTTTGTTCGGTTGAAGTACGGAACAAGAGTTACACTAAGTATGACCATCGCGAATGGAAGACCGAGGTACACCTGCAAAAAACTCATGTCGTCTACATACGCTTTTCCGGTCGTTCCGATAAACGTGATTGCCGAAGCGTGGGTAGCCATGATACTGAGGCCAACTGCGCTCCAAGGCATCTTGCGCCCCGCCAGCATGAATCCCTCAATCGACTCTGTTTTTTCGCTCAGGCGCATCCCGTCCCAAACTGTCCACGCTAAAAACAACAGCAGAATAATCCAGTCTATATTGTGCATTGTCCCATTGCTACTTTCCGTTAAACAAGCTTGTGAAGAGATACCCCAGCACAACAAAAGCAAATCCCGCTACCACGGCCCATGTCATGAGCTTGCGGTCGGTTCTGTTGTCATTGTCAGATTGCGACGAATTCGTCATTTTGCGCTCCAGTATTGTTTCAAACGAATATACGACTTGCATGGAACAAATGGGCGGCACCCAGTTTCACACAGTGGTTGTGAAAGCCTTTGATGAACTGACACTTCACGAGTTGTACGCATTGCTGAAATTGCGTGTTGACGTTTTTGTGGTAGAGCAGGAGTGCCCATATCCAGAGCTCGACGGTGAGGATCTACGGGCATTGCATGTGCTGTACTATCGCAATGAGAATTTGGACGGTTATGCGCGCGTGTTTGTACCTGAGGCAGACAGTTCTAATGGCAGTATCGGGCGCATTGTTGTGCAAGAGTCGGCGCGCGGCTTGGGCTTGGGGTACGAGGTTGTAGAAATCGCATTGCAAGTCTTGCGGGAAAGCAGCACTGCAAAGACTTGTACAATTTCAGCACAAGAACACCTACAGGACATGTATCGTGCCAGTGGATTTGAAACATACACCGAAATGTATTTAGAGGACGGCATACCGCATGTTGGTATGCGCATGGAAGTATAAACATGGAAGAAACTGAACACAACAATGACTATGCCGCAGCCCCACCTGTTGAGTTTTCGCTTGTAGAAGCTCGTGTGATCGGCTGTTTGATGGAAAAGGAAAAGACCACACCGGACAATTATCCGCTAACATTGAATGCACTGACCAATGCGTGCAATCAGAAAACGAGCCGCGATCCCGTGATGAGTCTAGACGAAGAAGATGTTGCGCTTACACTTGAATCACTGCAAAAGGCGGGTTGGGTGACGGTGGTGAATTCTGCAGGCAGTCGCGTGCCAAAATACAAACACCGCATGACAATTATTGATCAGTGGAGTGACGAATGTGCTGCTGTGCTGACAGTGCTCATGCTGCGTGGCCCGCAAACCCTTGGTGAGGTGAAGGAACGATGCTCGCGCTTGTACCAATTTGGTTCGCTGCAGGAAGTAGAATCTCATTTGCACGACGGCAATAGTGCGAGCTCGAAACTTGTTGTGCAGTTGCCGCGTGAGCATGGTAGGAAGGATGGTCGTTATATGCACATTCTTTGCGGCATGCCGCAAGTAGAAGCAGAGCAAACACAAGAGCGCGTGGAACCGGTTTTGCAACGCGTTCGCGACGAACAGCAACGTATTGAGCACCTTGAAAACGAGGTTGCGGGTCTCAAAAATGAAATTGCAGAATTGCGTCGAGAGTTCTCCGCGTTCAGGCACCAGTTTGATTAGTGTAAATTCACGTTGACAGCCACAAAACTGTTTGCTATATTCTCAGCACAGTTTTCCTGCCAATCACTAGATTGAGTTGATATATGTCAAGTAAGAAGAAACACAAGCACAAGCACGGCCCTAGCCCAGAAGACATCAAAGCCCGCAAAGAAGAGCAACTTCACAAAGCCAAAGTGTTCAAGGGGTACTTTGTAGCCATGATGGTAGTTGTCGTTGGGGTCATTCTGTATCTCCAAGTGATGTAGTAGTTGCGCGGGAGTTAGCCTCTCGCGCAGTTCTTTTCCCGTTGTGTAAACCCACCTGCTCTCTTTTTCGTCTAACGAAGTAGTGCAGACTCAACAGACACATACCCAGCAAGAATTTCAGCGGCTCAGTACCGAAAGCGCGCCACAGTTGCGCAGGATCGCATACAGATTGAGCAATAGTGCTGAAGATGCCGAGGACTTGGTGCAAGAGTCCTTGTTCAAAGCCTGGCGTGGGTTTGCGTCTTTTCAGCGAGAATCTGCCTTTTCAACATGGGTCACTCGTATTCTCATGAATACATGGAAAGACTCAAAGAAAAAGAAGCACACAAATGTGTATCAGCTCGACGCATCCATGCTTGAGCAACACTATGCACGTCATTCTTTTTCTGATGTTCACGACGCCGTCAATCGTTTTCTCGATGAACTTCCAGAGCAACAGCGCGCTGTTTTTGTGCTGCGCTGCTTAGAGGATTTGTCGGTGAAAGAGACTGCAACTATGCTCGACATTGCACAGGGCACAGTAAAAGTTCAATACTTTAGAGCTCTCAAACGCATGCGTGAGTTGTTGGGAGCTGAGCACAAAGAATGGAAGGGAGGTGCGCGATGAGCACATGCCAACATGAGTTGCACGAATACTTTGCTGCCGAGTCAGACAAAGAACGTGTAAGAATGGTGAAAGAATTGGATTTATGTGATGCCTGTATTGCTGAGATTCGCGAATTGGAAGCCACTGAAAAACACCTGCGCAGCATGCACGCTTCCGTTGGTGACAAGCAATGGCAATCGCAAGTGCAGAATGCCGATACAGCCGTGTTTGCAGCATTACCAGCAGTACAAAGCGCAAAGCCGCAGACGCTCATGAAGAGGGCTGCCTCAATTGCCGTTGCCGCGAGCATCGTGTTTGCAGGCGGTATATGGGTAGGTAAACACTCACCCTCCGAAAGCTTTGCGCATCCGGTGGTAGAAAGAACGGATGTTGCTGTAGCAGGCTTTGATGTGTATCTAGAAAAGAGTCGCAATCTCCTGCTGGGTGTTTCCGCTCTTAATCAAAGCTGCAGCGACTACACGCATGTGAATGTCGAAGATTTTCGTTCTGCTTCAGGACAACTCGTGTCGGAGATGATTGTTTTGCAGGAAAATTTGCGATCGCACAGCCTTGAGCTGACTCCACAAGAATCTGAATTGCTCGAAAAAATTGAATCTATATTACTCGACCTACACGCTCTAGAAAACGATGCTCTAGAGGCGCAAGTGCGTCCTCTTAGCGAGTCTGCTCAAGAGATTGTGTGTATGGTCGCAACACTGAAAGAATCGTAAGTCAACACATTATTTATTTCACATTGATGTAGGAAAAAAACATGCAAATCGCACAACGTTTGATGCTCGCAGTAGCAATGATTGTTGCTACGTCTTTTATGGCTATTGCCGGACCTAAATTGACAATTGTTGGTGGCAGTACACATGATTGGGGGACAGTTTCAAAAGCTGATTCACCACTAAAAGCAGAGATTACACTAAAGAATGAAGGCGACGAAGTTCTGAAGATTACGAAAGTGAAGCCAGCTTGTGGATGTACTACGAAGGACTTGGCAAAGGACGTGCTTCAGCCAGGAGAATCAACGACTCTGAAACTCGAACTCCGCGTGAGCAAGGGTGGTAGAGTGAGCAAATCAGTTACTATTTTCAGTAACGATGAAGGCAAACCAACAAAACTCATCTACCTCAAAGCCAATGTGTTTGAGCCACTGAAAGTGTCAAGAAGCTCAATCGCATTTAATCGCAACATGTCCGTTGGTGAACCAAATAAGAGCAATGTTGAGATTAAGAATGTGACAGACAAAGCAGTGACATTGAAAAATTTCACTCCAGGCCCAGGCCTCGAAGTTGATAAAGAAGGCTCTGTGACCCTTCAGCCAGGCGAGAAAGTTGTGTTGAATGTGGTTGGTACGGCCAACAAGGTTGGAACATTCAGCTCACAGGTTACTATTGAGACTGACCACCCAGATCAGCCAAAAATCATTGTTCGCGCATTCGGTCGCGCACGTGAAGCTGCTGCATCTCGCGAAGAGAAGAAATAACAATCAGAACATATTGTGCTGATAAATGAAAAGGTCCGCCAGAATTTCTGGTGGACCTTTCTTTTTGTTGAGCCAATTGTCGTGTCACATGTTATTGTGAGTCTTGCGGAGGAACGTTGATGTTCACACCTGGTGGCATGTCTTCTTGCTTGCCGAGAATTGCTTCAGGTGACACACCTGGCGGTACTTGAATGAGCAACTCGATACGTCTGTTCTTGGAGCGATTCTCTGCCGTAGAGTTGTCATTGAGAGGCATCGCATCTGCCTTTCCAATAACGGTCACACGGTCAGAGGCCAAGTCGGCGATATCAATAAGTTCATGCGCAAAGCTAGCAGCTCGAGCAGCTGAGAGATCCCAGTTAGAACGAAAGCGTCCGGTATTGATAGGAATACTATCTGTGTGGCCCGTGATGCTAACATTTACCGGGTACTGTTGCATGACAGTACCAATTTTGCGAATAACTTGTTGAATCTCCGGTGACAAATTGTCCGAACCAGCTGAGAACGTGACACTAGCGGGAAAGCGAACGAGAATACGGTCATTCGACAATTCCATACTCGTCACTTTGTCGTCCATCATCTCTTCAGCTAAGTCGTCCTCAAGAATTTTGTACATATTCTTGGCAACTTCTTGAGCAGGTTGCAATCCGTCTTGCCCTGGCATGCCACCCTGACCGTCGTTCTCATTGACCTGTTCGCTCTTTTCGCGGTCAGAACCAATTTCCATACTCTCTGTTCGAATCAGGACAGCGGCGAGCGGTTTACCAATAATTTTTTGACCGTGAAATGCATCGTGCAAACTCTGTACCATTTCTTGATACTTTTTGGCATCCAATTCAGCATTCGAAAGCAACAGCACGAAGAACGTCAACAGCAGCGTCATCAAATCTGAGAACGTCACCATCCAGGCCGGGGCGCCGGCTTCGCATTTACATTCTTGTTCTTCTTCTGCAGCCATAGTATTTACGACTCTTTTGCTTCTTGTTCTTCGCCACCGCGCTGATCTGCAGGGATGTATGTCTGCAGAAGCTCTGTAAGCAATCTCGGGGTGAGTCCGCGCTGAATACCAAGAGTGGTTTCAACAATCATATTCATCATGTGCTTCAAGCGCTTGGTTCGCAGTTCAATTTTACTCGCCAGCGGTACCATGAGAACCTGCGCAATAAAAGCACCGTACAGTGTCGTGAGCAAGGCAACGGCCATGGCAGGACCGATACTACTCGGGTCGGACATATTTGCAAGCATCTGCACCAATCCAACCAGCGTACCAATCATACCCATAGCGGGGGCAGAGTCATTGATTCCCATGAGTAGAGCAACACCAGTTTCTCCTTTCTCAATACTCAGGCTCATCTCGTTGTTGAGAACTTCGCGAATAAACTCACCCTCGTGCCCATCCACGCATAGGGAAATACCCTTGGCAAAAAATTCATTTTCAATCTCCATACTTTCAAGCGCTAGGAGACCTTCTTTTTGCACTGTTTTTGCAATTTCTTCAGCGAGAACGATAAGTTCTTGTGGGGATTCACTCTTTTCAAATAGAGCTGTTTGAATAGCGAAAATGAATTGTCCGATGACATCTTGGAGCCGCCATTTGGCCAATGTAACCCCGAGCGTACCACCGACAACGATAAAAATACTGTTGACATCGATGAAGATGCCAATACCAGAACCCATTAAAATTGCCATCAGAATAATACCGATGGCAAGAACAATCCCGACGAGGGTTGCAATATCCATACGTTGAACGTGCTATTGGTGCTTGAAACTGCACGTTAATATATCAAACTTTGTGAACATCATTGCATTGAGGACCGGCATAGAATCTCAAAAAATCACAGAACCTCAGCAATAATGCAGCTAGCTTGGGGTTGGAACGCTCATGAACTGTGCGAGAAGCTCGTAAGAGCGCATGCGTTTGCTCTGATCGTCCGTTATCGTGACAATTGTGAGCTCCGTTGCTCTAAACCGCTCCGAGAGTTCGCGCAATTTCGCATGCACAACCTCGGGAGTACCCACAATTGCTGATCTGCGGCGATAGGAAACCAACATCTGTTCGGCCGGAGTCCAAGTTCGCGAAGACGCTTCTTGTTCGGTTGGGAACGCCTTGTCTTGCTGATGCATCATCATGTCCACCACCCATGCTTCAGCCACAGTTGCCGCGCGTGCTGCTTCGTCTTCAGTTTCGGCGCACATCACAAACACACCGAGATTGAGTTGCGGTTCAGGATATTCTTTCGATGGCGTATAATGTGTGAAGTAGTGCTGAACAGCGTCGTTGACCTGCTCATCGTTGATGAACATTGCAAAACTGTACGGCAATCCGTGTTTTGCTGCATACTGAGCACTAGATACGGACGTGCCCAACACCCACAGCTCAGGCCTTGTTGAGATAGAAGGGGAGGCCATGATTCGCGGTTGCGGACGGTGCGACGGTGATGGATTGCCAATCCAAGCTCGGAGTTTGTTGTACTTTTCAAATACATCGATATCACCAAACGAGCTCAAAGCACGGTTGGTCATGGCATCGCCACCGCCAGCGCGCCCCATGCCGATATCAATTCGACCTGGATACAAGGCTTCCAACAAATTTGCGGTTTCAGCAATTTTGAGAGGGGAGTAGTGACTCATCATAAAACCACCAGCACCTATGCGCATGTGTTGCGTTCTGCCAGCAATATGCGCCATCAATACCTCAGGAGTTGCCGATGCAAACGAATGTGTGTTGTGGTGCTCAGTTACCCAGAATCGGTTGTAGCCAAGAGTATCACACAACTCAGCTAGAGCGATTGTCTCACCTATTGCTTCTGCTGGTGTCCGTCCCTGAATTACCGGACTTTGACAAAGGACATTCAAGATCATATTCATCCGCCTACTTGAGCTTTAGAGCTCAGGGTACCATTGCAACTGGAATTTCACGATTGACGACAAAAAGCTGACATCGAGGTCATTACCCTCTCCAGACAAGTCGGGGAATGTTCTATCACCCAGAATACCACTTACACGCCACTCCATTGTAGGAGTGAAAATGCCGACGCCATCTACAGTGATGTTGCCAAATAGACCAATACCACCATTCAGGCCTATATGATTCTCCTCGAAACGAGTTCCATCATAGGAGTTGCTAAACATAGAGACGCCAAAAATCGCATAAAAAGACAGGCGGTTGTACGGATTGGCAGTATACATCAAACCAAAGTCGTACAACGAGTGAGAGTTGCCTCCCGTTTGGGTACTGTCTTCAACAGGCTTGTTGTTGGTTGAAAACATACCGCTTACTTGAGCGGACCAGTGATCTGCGAAACTATACGTGATCACGCCACCAATCGAAAGCAAGCCATCGCTAGAACGGTCAACTTTAGCTCCGTCTTCGCGCGTTTCCGTTTCTACAATTGTATTGCCACCAATCCCAAATCCTACACCAAAGGTCTTGGCAAATGGATGTGCGGGAAACGATTCCTCTTCGTACTCATCTTCATAGTAATAGTCATCTTCATACTCGTCTTGAGCCGAGAGAGAAAATGAGGCACCAAAAAAGAGAAGGAGCATTGAAAGTGCAAACAAGTTTTTTGCTGTAGTTGTGGTCATTTCACAAACCCTTTGAAACGTAGTGTTATGTATCTCAGCGATTTTTTCTGCAACATGGCGCACATACGCGGGCTCATTGCGCTTGCCGCGGTGGGGAACTGGAGCCATGTACGGAGAATCTGTTTCGATCATGATCTTGTTGAGTGGCACAGATGCCACGGTTTCTGATAGTGTCGACTTCTTAAATGTAATATTGCCCGTGAATGAGACATGCAATCCCAAATCAATTGTGCGTTGTGCTTGCTCAGGCGTTCCTGAGAAACAGTGCAACACTCCACTGATGGCACCATTGCCAACGGTTTCAATGTCGTCTAGCGCGTCATCAATAGAGTCGCGCGTATGTACAATGACTGGCTTATTGTTGTCAATTGCGATCTGCAGTTGTTTGCGAAACCAGTCGCGCTGAACATCCTTTGGCACAAAATCGTAATAGTATTCTAGCCCGATCTCGCCGACCGCCACGACATCCGTACGAGCGGTGAGCTTCCTCACGAGCTCAAGGTCTTGTTCTTGTGCTTCACCAACGTGATGTGGATGTACACCTATGGCGCATGAGATACGCTCATTCGACTCACACAACGCAACTAAGCGATTAAAGTTACGCGGTTCAATGGCTGGAATTATGACTTTTTCGACACCAGTTTCTACAGCACGCTCAATGCATTCAGTGCGATCGTCGTCAAATTTCTCAGTATCTATGTGCGCATGTGTGTCTATCATAGGTCTTGCAGCAGCTCGCGAACTTTGTCGACATGACCTTTGACGCGCACACCGCGCAATTCATGACGCAGTATGCCTTCCTTGTCGATAATAAAGGTTGAACGCACAACGCCAAAAAACTCTTTTCCATACATTTTCTTCAGCAGCCACACATCATAGGCTTCACAAGCATCCTTGTTTTCATCTGCTACAAGCGTGAAATTTAGGTCGTGCTTTTCGCGGAATTTGGTGTGTGATTTTACCGAATCTGGGCTGACGCCAACAACGAGGGTATCCTCGGCTGCAAGCGATTCAATATTGTCACGCAAGTCACATGCTTGGGTTGTGCACCCCGGGGTATTGTCTTTTGGGTAGAAGTACAGGACAATATTCTTGCCTTTGTGGGCACTCAGCGTGAAGTCGCCTTCATTGTCTGTTGGTGCTGTAAAATCTGGGGCTGGTTTTCCTATTTCCGGTGCCATTGACTATCTCCGTTTCGTGGTTGTTGCTTTGAACTCTCGCACAATTGCTTCGTCGAGAGGGTGTAGCGGTTCAGTGCTCGGTGCTACCACTACTTGCGGCTGATCGTCAAATTCGTCAACGCCACCAGCTGCTCCGTCAACCGTCACACTGATGGTTTCACCTGCCAAAAGCGAAAGCTCGCGTTGCAGCATTGCAGTGGCATCGCGCAGGGTTGCACCAATAACATCGTTCACAGGTTGCAAACGAACCGTTCCGATTCCAAAGGACGTTTCGACAAGCGCTTGATTGCGCAAATACGATTTACACACCGGGTCAATCTGTTTGTTTTGCGTGAGCAGGGCATGCCACGATTGATCGAGAGTTTTGTTTGGTGCCGGAGTTGCAGGGCTAGCAGTGCGTGCCGGTTCTGTTACTTTCGGTTCTTCTACAACAGGTGCAGCCTGCGCCGGAGCTTGACGAGAAACGGGAGGAGCGGTTGGTTGAACTGGTTTAGGAGCCGGACTTTTTAAAGTTTTTTTTTCCGGTTGTTCAGGCAGCGGTGCATTGTTTTTGACGGCTGCAATGAGTGCCCCTAAGTCTACCGCCGACGGCATTTTCGCCAAACTAATCAGGGAAAATTCGAGACGCATTCTCGGGTCTGAAGCAAATTTGAGCTCGCGTTCGAGTTTGACAAGTGCATTCAAAATTTGCAACACATCTTCTTCAGTATACGCCGTTGCTACTTCTGCGTATCGCTCTCTGTATTCTGCAGACAAGTCAATAAGCTCAGTATTCTGCATCACAATAACAGTGAGCACATTGCGGTAGTGTTCCTGCAATCCGACAACAAATTCCTGCAGATCATATCCGCGCTGATAAATCTGTTTTACTGTATCGAAAAGTGCGGCTGAATCGCCTTCGTAGATTTTCGTGGCGACATCAAAGAAGAACTCAAAATCAATCAGATTGAGAGCTCGCGCGGCTTCTTCAAAGGCTATGGATTTGCCGCAAAACGCCACCACCTGGTCGAATATACTTTGGCTGTCGCGCATAGAGCCATCACCTTTGCGGGCAATCACACGCAAGGTTGCCTCATCGATTTCAATACCATCAGCAGTGGCAATTGCACCGAGATGCTGTACAACTTCATCGCTCTGCATACGGCGAAAGTCGAAGCGCTGACACCGGCTCATAATGGTGGCAGGTACTTTGTGCGGTTCAGTTGTCGCGAACACAAACATTAAATGTGGTGGCGGTTCTTCGAGCGTTTTGAGCAATGCATTAAAAGCCGAAGTAGACAGCATGTGCACTTCGTCAATGATATACATTTTGTACTTGGCGTTCGAAGGAGGATACTTGGCGTTCTCACGCAATTGTCGTACATCTTCAACGCTGTTGTTCGAAGCACCATCGATCTCGATAATATCAAGACTGCGTCCTTCTAAAATGTCGGTGCAAACAGCACATGCATTGCACGGTTCACCAGATTCGTTGCGATTCAAGCAATTCACTGCGCGGGCAAGGACTCGCGCTGTTGTGGTCTTGCCTACGCCACGCGGACCGTTGAACATGTATGCATGGTGAACACGATGCGCACTCAAGGCATTAACGAGCGTGCGGGAAACATGCTCTTGTCCCACAATATCTGCGAATGTTTCGGGACGCCACTTGCGCGCTGTTACGATATAATTCTGTGCGGAGTCGGTGCTCATAGACCCCAAATCTACAAAAAAGCACGCTGACATGAATGAGTCTTGTGCTCTCAAATCAGAACTTTGGCACGAGCGTTTGTTATATTGCTTGAATTCTTAACATCAAACATGAAGGACAGTATGAGGTCGGCGATTTTTTCTGGTACTGCAACGGCACTGATTACCCCATTTGACAAATCTGGGGAGATAGACTATCCGAGTCTCTCCAAGTTGGTTGAATTTCAGATTGCTGCTGGCATTGATGCACTTGTACCATGTGGTAGTACTGGTGAGTCGGCAACACTGTCGCAGGAAGAAAAGATCTCAGTTATTCGACATGTGGTTGATGTTGTAGCGGGACGCATTCCGGTGGTGGCAGGAACCGGGTGCAATGAAACTTCGGTGACGTGTGAACTCACCAAACAAGCTGCCGATGCTGGCGCTTCAGGCGCATTAATTGTGACTCCGTATTACAACCGTCCAACAGCGATTGGTGTACGCAAACACTTTGAGGCAATTGCTGAAACAACAGATTTGCCACTGTTGATGTACAATGTACCTAGTAGAGCAGCTTTGAACTTATCAGCTGAAGAGCAGCTTGAAATTGCAGAAGCGGTGCCTACTATTGTAGGTACAAAGGAAGCGAGTGGCGATTTGCTTCAGGTACAGGAAATTGTGCGCAATCAGCCAGAAGGATTCTCTGTTTTGTCAGGTGAGGACAGTATTACGCTGCCAATAATTACATCAGGAGCCAACGGTGTCATTGCTGTGATCTCCAACTATTTGCCGCAAGATTTTTCCAAGGCGGTCAAACATGCGCTCTCTGGTGATATTACTGCCTCTCGCAACTTGATGTTTGCGATGATGCCACTGATGAAACTCAACTTCTGTGAGACTTCTCCGCAGCCGGTGAAGGCTATTATGTCGTGGTTGGGTCATTGCGAGAATGTACTACGCCTACCTCTTGTTTCGATGTCTCAAGAACATGTGCAACCTCTGCGCGAGGCTCTCAAGCGCTATGGCGTGTCGCTACCTTGTTAACAAAGGAAGCGGTGTTTACCACTAGGATTCGGGAAGTTTTGGATCCACTTGCACTACTGTCTCGCGGTCGATAACCACAGCGCCAATATTCGCTCCCTTGGGTTTGCGAACATATTTTTTGCGTGTCCAAGCA
>JAUHYX010000306.1 GCA_030426285.1 bacterium | reverse complement strand
AAAACTCATTGACCATGCCAGAAGAAGAAATGGGTTCGAATGAACTAAACTCCGGTTGGGCAGGACCACTTGTTAATGCAAGAGTCACTGTCGGGAGTAGGCACTCCAGAACAAATACAGACAACAATGACAGTGCTACGTTTCTTCTACGGAATTTGGAAATCATATCTATGATTGCTCAATTAAGTAAACAACTCTGTAAGTGAACACTTACGCTCAATTAGGATGACCTAAGCCATAGCCGAGGTCGAAAGTGAAAGATGGAATATTTGCTACTCTTCGGACTTTTCAATTATTAATTTGGGAGCTCTTAACAGGTCGGCACGATCGAACAAGAATTTTTGTCTGCCAACTCCAAAATGCTGGTCGCGATACGTCAATTCAATATTCTCAGAAGTGAACAACTCTACATCTTCTTTACTCAAAGGTGCAAACAACACAGAAAATCTTCGTTCATTACTAAGACCATAGGAGTTGTCCATGACTGCCAGAACGCACTCATAGACACCCTCTCCACAAACAAGCTTTAAATCTGACTCCATAGCAAAATTCAATTTCTCCGCACGACGAAGAAATTCTTCAAGTGAGCGGACACCATGAATAGCTACATCATGGTGACTCTCTGGTTTTGATGATTCATCATACTTTAGTGTTAGCAATAGACCAACAGTAGAATCAACGGAAGACGAATTAGGTAGTCTGTGTTTACGAAAAGCTGAAGGCAGCAACGTTGCAGCTACGACGATTCCGTCATTATTGCGGATTTTCCGTAGTCCATTCTCTGGATTAGCCAAATATGTTTGATACTCGCTATAAGTAAGTGGGTCAGACGAACAACCTGTCGCGAAAATCAACGAAAACAAAAGAATGACATGACGGTATCTCATGGCAAAACACCTTGCCCTGAATGGTACCACGAATTTAAGTACTCAATGAAATCTTCAGTTCGATCAAATTCTATCTCACCGTGCATGATGTTGCCATCCGTTGATGTTCCCATTAATATGTCTAGTCCCTGTTCTCTAGAATATTCCTCAGCCGCACTGTTGATTTGTTTCATTATGGCTTCCGTAACTCTCTGATCTTGGACGGTAATTTGTTCATCTGCAGATTTTGCATACCTATGAAGTTCTTCAAACTTCATTTGTAAAATTGATTGCAATTGATTTGTATCTGCACTCTGTACTACTCGTGCCGAATCAAGAGTCATTTCTGCGTCTCGTACTCTTTGCTTGAGCGATTCAACATTCTCTTGCAAGGAATTCATGGAATTGCGTGTATCTGCTTGTGCTTCCTTCATGCCATCATACTCTTGCACAACTGCACCCAATCTGATAAAGGCGATAGAGGGTCGATTTAAGTGGGATAGGAGAACGACGCCTGACAATGCAAGTGCAACTATGGATACGAGTAAAGCTATTTTCTGCATAAAATTTTGAGGCTATAACAACGTGAATTTTGGACAAAGTAGATAGTAGCTATATGTGCTACTTCTGGACAACAAGAACTCCAGTAACAGCACTGACAGCTTCAGGCTCAGACTCTTGACCCATTTGAATTGTATAAGCATATGTTCCGTTTGAAATCGTAGAGGGTATATTCCAAACAAATTCACCGGAACCTTCAAACAGTTGAAAAGTTTGAGAGAACACTGTCGTGCCTTGAACATCGAATATCTCAATGTTGGCTTTTTCTGAGATGCTGCGATTGATGTTAAAACGGACTACCGCGGAGGCAGGTTGTGGAAACACGTCAACCACAACTTCAGGTTGGTTCTTGTCTCCTTCAATAGTACTATCCACTCTATGTAGTGCGCCGGCCCTGTAGGTATATACCCCAGACTCATATGGTCCAACAAAAACCTGTTCAAATTCAGACCCTACGACCCTTACAGAATCAATGTGACTACCTGCAGCGCCTGCAAAATTCTTAAACCCAAAGGCAATTGATGTCGGAGATTCGTAGCGAGGATGAGTATATGAGCTTAAAATGCCAACAGCTTCATAATCTGCACTATAAGCCAGAACTTCGATCAACCCCTCCATGCTCTCATCAACGATTGTCATGGAAACAGTTGCAGCACCAACTTTCGTATCCGCAAGGAATATTGTTAGACCTGAATTTGTGAACGACAACATATCGTCGTATCCATCGGCATTTAGATCATAACAAAAGATTTTATGCTCCCCTCTTGACGTATTATTTGTCTGCGCGAGAGTAGATACAACCTCTCCCTTTGAAAAAGGAGATTCGGCGCGTCTTGGAGAAATACAGGAGCATGAGGAATTAACAACAACTTCTGGTTCTGCACTACCGCTATGTGAAATACCCAGACGTTGCGACTGAACACTTTCAGCTAGCCACAAAGGATTTTGAAATTCGTCGTTTCCAGTATGCACGGCAATTGAGAGTTGGTCATCCAACAAGTTTTCAAACGTATACACTGTTGGAGAATAACTCATGGAAGGAGCAGCGGACTCGATCGCATAAATAGTTCCATTGGCCAACTGTGTCAATACAAATCTTACCGTCGTAGTTGTGGTAGTCTTGGAGCCATTTCTGGAATCCCATAAAGATGTTGTTGATATACGATATAAGGAAACACACTCAAAGATCGACATTGTTTGATCAGTGGCGTTGATGCCAGCTAAGTAGACATCTGACTCTATAGTAACAGGAATGAGAGTTTCAAACTCCTGATCTAGCTTTCTTACGTTGCGAACGTCAAGAGACGATGGGTCAATCTCTAATGCAACCACCTGATGCGAAAACTGAAGAACAACCACAATTGATTGATCTTGTAGAATTGCATATGTGTGAGTTGGTCTCTCGACAGCTGTGTACAGAGATGTTCTAAACT
>JAUHYX010000068.1 GCA_030426285.1 bacterium | reverse complement strand
CCAGGCCTCCGAGATCGGTCAGAAGACATCCCTTTGTTGGTTGACTATTTCGTGAAGCAGCACAATGAAAAGCGACAAGACGACAAGGTCGTGAGTCCCGGAGCTTATGAGTATATGCAGGGGCTTACATGGCCTGGGAATATTCGCGAACTCGAAAACACCATGAAGGTTATTCTGCAGACTTCAAGGAATAGTACGATCGAAGTTGCGGATGTTTCTCGCAACATTCGTTCCACAAATTCTGAACAGCATGGAAATGGTGGCTCAGTACTTGTGAAGTCTGGCAACACGTTAAAAGAAGACGTAGAACGATTGAATAAAATGAAGATTGAAGATGTGCTGAGCTCGTGCAATGGAAATGTTTCGAAAGCAAGTAGTGTGCTCGGAATTAGCCGAGAAACTCTGCATACGAGAATTCGAAAATATGAAATAGACGTCGAGAAGTACAGACGTCGACGCAAGTGACACGCACGGACAACTTATGTATCTATCAAATATAGAGCTGGTCGGATTTAAATCCTTCGCCCAGAAAACTCACCTCAAATTCAACGAAGGCATAACTGCAATTGTCGGACCAAATGGTTGCGGCAAAACCAACATTGTGGATGCCATGCGTTGGGTGTTGGGTGAGCAAAAGAGCTCAACACTGCGCTCTGACAAAATGGAAGATGTGATCTTCAACGGAACTAATGCCCGCAAGGCACTTGGTATGTCCGAAGTATCTCTAACGATCCAGAACTCAAAAAACATCCTGCCAACGGAGTACAACGAAGTCACGATCACGCGTAGACTGTTCCGCAATGGTGAAAGCCAGTACTTGCTCAATCGGACTGTGTGTAGGTTGCGCGATATTGTGAATCTTTTCATGGATACAGGGATGGGAGCAAATGCTTACTCTGTTATCGAATTGAAAATGATTGAAACTATTCTCTCTGACAAGATGGACGAACGCCGTCGCTTGTTTGAAGAAGCTTCAGGTGTTACGAGATACAAAACTCGTCGCAAAGAAACGCAACGCAGACTAAAGGCAGTACAAACCGACCTAGAACGCGTACAAGACATTCTTATTGAAGTACGCCGCAAAGTCAATTCATTGTCGCGACAAGCAGACAAGGCGAAAAAGTACAAAGAGCTTACCGCGGTTTTGATCGACAAAGAAAAGAGTATTCTTGAATTTGAATACTCAACACTGCTTGAGCAGATCGAACCCTTGAAAGTTAAGATCGAAGATACTGGTCTCAAACGCACCGAACTTGAATCTTCTTTGATTGAACAAGAAACAGTGGTTTCAACACTTGAAGAAGAGCAGTCTAAGATCGAAATTCGTTTGTCAGAGTCAGAACAGAAAGTTCGATCGATCAACAAAAAGGTTGCTATTGCTTCTCAAGATCTTGCCGTGACAAAAGAGCGCTTGAATTCAATCACTGTACAGCGCGATCGCAGCGTCGCAGAGAAAGATGAATTGCAGAATAACATTGTTGAATTGAAGAATCAGATTCAACAAAGTACAGATCAACTGGATGTACTAAAAGAACGCATTCAACAAGCTGAATCGGAACACGAAGCTTGTAAGAAAATACAGAATGAAACACTGCAAGATGTGCAGAAAATTCGCGCGCAAGCACGAGAGTCTAAAGATTCTGTCATTGCGAAAATGAATCGCATCAATGCGCTACAAGCAACAAGCGAGCGTTCGAA
Source organism: bacterium (assembly GCA_030426285.1). Lineage (GTDB taxonomy): Bacteria > Bacteroidota > Ignavibacteria > Kapaibacteriales > UBA7675 > JAUHYX01. The sequence continues at coordinate 13,041 of JAUHYX010000068.1, read as the reverse complement.
AGCCCGCATTGAGTCGCTGCGAAAGCGCGTTGAAGAAACAACAGAGCGCATCAGCCATGATGAAGAACGTGTGGCTGCACTTGTTAAAGCGTATGAGCTAGAGCGCGGGCGGGCGGATTCATTTTCAGAGCCTGTTGAACATGCAGAACAGGAGTTGCAGTTCGCTCAGGAGCAACAAGAAAACCTCCGTGCAGATCTGGACCAACTCCGGCAGAAGCAAGCAGATTTGCAGACAATTCTTTCTCGAAAGAGAGCATCGTTAGAATTTTTAACAGGTCTAGTAGACAATGATGAAAGTTCGAGTTTTCTCTTCAAGAAGAAAGAGTGGAAAGAAAGTTCACAGGCCGAGGTTCTAGCGGAAAGAATTGGCGTTGACAAAGAGCATCGCATAGCAATTGCATCTGCACTTGGCGATGCAAAGAGTTGGTTGGTTGTAAAAACAAGTGCGCATGCACGTGCCGCAATGGAAGAATTGTCGAGCGCTAAGAAAGGCAAAGTAACATTTGTCTGCTTAGATAGAGTTCCTACTGTTGAAAAACAACCAAGCATTCATCACGAAGGCGTTATTGGTTGGGCCAGTGATTTAGTACGTGTAGATGATTCGTTACTCCAAGTTGCTCGTTTGGCAATGCACGATGTTGTTATTGCTGAAACCGAATCAGCAGCCATAGAATTTACCTCAGCTCATCAACATTGCACTGCTGTTACTTTGGACGGAACTGTGTATAAAGCGGGCGGAGCAGTCGTTCGCGGCGGCGGAACAAAAAAGACAGATGGCGCCATTGTTGGAAAGCGTGAGCAGATAGAGGTATTGACGAAGGAAGTGGCCGAGATTTCTGCCGAAACTGAACAGCTTCGGTCACAGATTCAGACGCAAACGCAGGAGTATCGCAAAATTGATCTGCGACAATACTCTGATCGTATTCGAAAAGCAGAGGCTGAGAAAAGTGCACATGTACAGCGAATTAACCAGCTGACGTACCAACGTGAGAATGTTGAAAAAAACATTGAAGACAGCAAAGAGCAAATCGAAAAGTTTCAGTTGGAAATTCAGGCTGTGGAGTCACAAAGTCACGACACAATGCCCGAGGTTGAAAAGCTGCGGGAAGAACAGTCTTCGGCTCAAGAGGAATTTGAGGCAGTCGAACGGAGTCTCAAAGCGGCAGAACAGCAGTTTGATGTCGACAATTCGAAAACGCATCAAGCAGAAATGCGTTTGGTGCAGCTTCGCGGTGAATTGCGTACTTCTCAGGCCGACATTTCCCGCCTAGAGAATCAGATCAAGACTACTGAGATGAGACTTGAACAACGCGGCAAAGAGATCAGTCAATCAAAAGAAGAGAAAGCTGCGCTTCAAGATCAACTCGTTGGCCTGCAGCGCGATGTGGAAGAACACAGAAAAACAGCGCGTACTGCAATTGAGCGTCGCGATGAGATTGCCAAAGAACAAGCCGATCATCGCAAACAGATTCACAATCAGGCCGAACATTTGCGTTCACTGCGCAAAGAGTTTGAAGGAACAACCCAAACGCTACACAGTTCTCAACTAAAACTCAGCGAGTTGGAAACAAAAGCTGGACACACCCGTTCAAAAGCGTTTGAAGATCATGAACTCGAATTGAGCAAGGTGCCGGTAGAGTTTGCCGACGACTTTGATTTGCTCGGTACCAGAGAAGAAGTGCAGAGATTGCGGAATCGCATCCAGTCTCTCGGTGCTGTCAATCAGCTCGCTTTTGAGGAATACGAGCAGGAAAAGGAGCGTTTTACATTTCTTGAAACACAGTTCAACGACCTGCAAGAATCAGAGAAATCTCTCACGCAGGCAATCCGAGAAATAAACAATACAGCGCAAACAAAGTTCAAAGAAACATTTGCGCTGATACGCGAGAACTTCATCAAGATTTTCCGCACGTTGTTCTTAAAGGGCGATGAAGCGGACTTGCTCTTGGAAGAAAGTGAAGACCCACTTGAAGCTCGGGTTGAAATCATTGCGAAGCCTCGCGGCAAGCGTCCGAGCTCCATTGAAATGCTATCAGGTGGTGAGAAAACACTGACAGCTATCGCACTCTTATTTGCTATTTACCTTGTAAAACCAAGTCCGTTTTGTATTCTCGATGAAGTTGATGCGCCGCTGGACGACGCAAATATCGATAGATATGTCAAGATTATTCGACAGTTCTCTGAAAACACGCAGTTTATCATGATCACGCACAACAAGCGTACAATGGAAGCTGCAGACACCATGTACGGCGTGTCGATGGAAGAAGAGGGCGTGAGCAAGATTGTATCTGTGCGGTTTACAGAAGAAGAACAGCCCGCACAAGCGAGCTAACTAATGAACACAAACCAGTAACTGAGGTTGTGCAATGCATATAAAAAAGGAACCTATGAGAGGAACACATCGACTAATCATTGCCATTGCTTGTTCATTGGCAGTCGCACTGTTTACGGCATATCCGGGAACAGCTATGGCTCCGATGAAAGACACGAAAAAGACGTATGACGCAGAATTTGGTTCAGTGTATAAAGCCGTAAAAAAGGCTATCAGTGAAACCGGTTGTTTGCTCGAGAAGGATGTCGCTAAGCAGGGAGCAGATGGACTGTACAAAGGAAAGGTTGCGTCTACATTCTGCGTGCTCTACAGCGGAATCGACAGTGCCTATGAAGAGATGGTGAAATATGCGGAAAAGATCCCACGCGTGCGCGCGGCAACGTGGTCGAGCTTGCGCGTTCAGTACACATTCTACCTGCAAGAAGATGAAGATGGAATGGTTGAGTTGAAGCTGCAAACGGAACTTTCTGGGTTTGAAGAATACATCACTTCAAAATTCCATTTCTTTGACAGCAATGGTGTTCTAGATGAACAAATCCTAGCAGACGTCGATATGTATGTCGAACAGTTCGAAAACGAATAAACTGCTATAAGTAAAAAGGCTCCACGTACATGCGGAGCCTTTTTTGTATTCACTCTATTTGCCCAGAGGGAACAACAGAATATAGAAGATTCTGGCAATTATCAATCCGAAATTTCGAATATGAAGACAATTGAAGAAGAAACGATCTCTCAACAAAACTTTGACGAACAGAAGCTCCGTGACCGCTGGATAGACTGTACGTTTTCACATTGTTCCTTTCGAGCTGCTTCTTTTTCATTGGCTGAGTTTGTGAATTGTTCGTTTCACAATTGCGACCTCAGCAATGTGAAGCTAGGGCAAACTGCATTTAAGGATGTCGAATTCTCAGATTGCAAGCTTGTTGGACTCTCATTTTCACAGTGCTCTCCTCTGCTGTTCAATATTCAATGTGAGAACTGCGATATTCAATTTTCTGACTTTTCTGGTTTTACAATTTCTGGAAGTGAGTTCGTTTCATGCAATTTGTCTAACTGCGAATTCGCATCTACCCAAGCTCAGAATTGTTTGTTTGAGCAGTGCGAATTTGATTCAGCAACATTTATGAGAACCAATCTCAAAGAAACTTCCTTTAGTGGCAGTTCTGGCCTTGTACTCGATCCGTCGCAAAACACTGTTGCACTAACCGTATTTGACCGTTCACAAGCACAAGGCCTTTTACATGTGTTCGGTATTACGCTTGAATAAACCGTTGTTTGATGTAGGCGAGGCACAACTCAATTGTCGCTTCAATGCCCTTTACATGTGTGCGCTCCGTGCCATGACTAGCCGCTACTCCAGGACCAATCAATCCCACGCGAAAATCATTTCCCGCTCTCAACGCGGCAGAACCGTCGCTACCGTAAAAAGGGTAAACGTCGACTTTATACGGAATTTCGTTCTCTCTAGCTAGGTCAATTAAACGCTTTCTCATTTCGTAGTCATACGGTCCGCTAGAGTCTTTTGCGCAAATTGAACAGCTCACTTCGTTGCCTTGACAATCGTCGCCAAGCACGCCCATATCTATAACAAGAAGCTCGTCGATTGACGAAGAATAGCCACATGTGCCACCATGACCAACCTCTTCATAGTTCGAGAAGAATATTTCTACAGGGACATCTACACCTTGTTCCTTTAAACGTCGCGCAACTTCAAACAGCACATAACAGCCGGCCTTGTTGTCCATAAAGCGCGACTTGATAAAACCACTTGGTAACTCTTCGTAGTTGGTATATAGCGAGACAATATCTCCCACCTCAATGCCGAGCTCCCTCACATCTTCTTCAGAGTACACTTCTTCATCGAGTCGAATGTGCATATTCGATAATTCGCGTTTCGAAGTTCCGACCTCACGGTTGGCGTGCGTGCTCGGATTGTTCAAAAGGATGGTACCTGTCCTCACCGTTCCGTCATGCGAGTGTATGCGCACGTATTCGCCTTCCGACATGTTGAGCTGTAAGCCTCCAAGAATAGAAAAACTCAGTGTACCATTTGAATTCACTTTGCTTACAATAGCTCCCAAGGTGTCAACATGTGCGGCAATTGCAAGCTTAGGAGCACTAGTCCCCAATGTGCATTTTACCGCCCCTTTGTTGGTACGTGTCGGTAGCCATCCATATTCTCTTAAAAGATCTTCAATGTATTGCTCTGCCTTTTGAGTAAAGCCAGAAGGAGAATCGATTTCTACAAGTTCTTGTAGTGTGTTGTATGAGCTCATAATGCTTCTTGAAATTATGTGTGGTGTAGTTTTTAGCGTTCTGTATTCGAAATCAATTCGGAAGAGAGTTGGTCTAGTATTTCAAGCGTTGTGTCAATTGTAGTACGATGCGTGCGAAATGACAAAATCGCAATGCGCATCCAATACGTTTCACCAATCACGGTGCCAGATAAAAACACACGACCATCTTCAGCAACCAATTGTTGTAGACGTTCATTCATTGTGTTCAATTGGGTGCTTGTTAATGCTTTAGCCGATGGGTTCATCCTATACGTTACAATGGAGAGATCGCTGCCTGGCCCTATCTCAAAGACAGATGCTCGTTTTACTAGCTCTTCGCGAAAGTAGCGTGCAAGTAAGAGTTTTTCTTCTAGCGCAGCGCGAAATGGGGCTACACCGTGAAGCATAAGCGGTAGCCACATTCTGAGCCCTCGAAAGTGCCGCGTGAGTTCCAGAGACACATCTGCAGGCGAAACTTCCATGGGGTCTTCAATCACATCTTGCAAGTAGTCGGCCGAATAGTGTTGCGAACGTTTCAGCAGCTCAATATTCTTGACAATCACAGCTCCAATCCCATACGGCAGAAACAATCCCTTGTGGGGATCGAGAACAACAGAATCTGCAAGTTGAATGCCTCTCATGGCTTGCTTGCCATACTCTGTTAGCATAAAAAAGCCGCCATATGCAGCATCAATATGGAACCAACATTGGGCGTCCTTTGCAATTGCAGCCATTTCAATGAGAGGATCAACAGCCCCAGTGTTGGTAGTCCCGGCAGAACCGATTATCATGAAAGGCTTGCCGTGTTGTTCGGGTGCTGCTTCATAATTTTTGGTATCCTGACTCACAAGATCTCGCAAGTGCGCCATATCCATCCTGCAATCGCTATCGACATCTACGTATCGAATGTCACAGTCGCCCAAGCCTGCAGCACGCAGGGCTTTATTCACGCAATGATGCACTTGGGTCGTCATATAGATAATTGCACTAGAATATGCACTGGAGTGCTGAAGGATTGCGTCGCGGGCACAAATGATCGCTGTTAGATTGGCTATGGAACCGCCTGATGTGAGCGTGCCACCGGCTGATTCACCCATGTCAAGCATATCTGCCATCCAACGCACCATGCGGTTTTCAACGCGCACGGCACCAGGGCCAGCATAAAAAACGCCGGCGTAGCGGTTCGACACAGCAGCGATGAAATCGGCAAAAGCACTTGTTACTATGCCTCCGCCAGGAACATAGGCTAAATGGCCTGCAGAAGCCGGATTTAACCCTTTGTTGTCGAGAGCTTGTTCAACCAATGCAAACACCTCGTGTAACGAGTAGCCATGCTCCCGAACGGCCTTGGCGCGTATTGCAGAGCCTTTGTCCTCAGAAACAACATATGCCTTGCCAGAGTGAGTGTTGTGCAGAAACTGAGCTGCCCACCGCTCGACATGTGCGAACATCTCAGCTCGTTGACATTCGCTTGGTTCCAGCGCCGCAGCTGCTGACTCCAATTCGTCGAGTATCTTAGTTGTGCTTTCCATGGCACAAATATACGGTTATGGCCTACAACATGACGGATGGATGCAGCTCAGATTAACCAAGGACACCTAGTTGCCTCAGAAGTACCCAACAAATCAAGTATATTGATGCCTCAAATACCTCGACACAATTCAAACAATAGCAATGACGTACACCATTCGAGAAGCAACACCTTCCGAGTTTGGCCTGGTTGTACAGTGGGCGGCCCAAGAGGGTTGGAATCCTGGACTACATGACGCGCGGCTTTACTACGGTACCGATCCTACAGGATTTTTTGTAGGTGAGGTTGAGGGAGAAATAGTAGCAGCAATTTCAGCTGTGAAGTACGACAGTGAGTTCGCATTTATTGGCTTTTACATTGTAAGACCAGAGTATAGAGGTCGCGGTCTCGGCCTGCGGATCTGGAACTATGCCATGCAGTATGTTGACGGATGCAATGTCGGGCTCGATGGCGTAGTTGAGCAACAAGACAACTATGCAAAATCAGGGTTCTCTCTGGCATACAATAATATTCGATATGGTGGGACAGTTGTACACCAAACGGCAAACTTAAATGAAGTTCAAATTGAGCCCATTCGTGAAGCCAATGTACTGCAAGCTGTTGCCTATCAAAGGGAGTTCTTTCCTGCAGATCGTGACGAATTCGTACGGCAGTGGATGTTGCAAGAGCAAAGCATTTCTCTATTAGCAACTGATTCGAATAACGACGTGGTTGGGGTAGGCGTGGCCAGAGCATGTCGCGATGGCTTTAAGATCGGACCTTTGTATGCGCAAGACCCAACCGAAGCACGACAGTTGTGGACTGAATTGAATAATTCCTTGCCTGTCGGAGCTCAGGTGTTTCTAGATGCACCTGATACGAATCAGAGTGCTGTGGAACTCGCCCAAAGCCTGCACATGGAAAAAGTATTTGTAACCGCCCGCATGTACACTGGGGTACAATGGACATTGCCAATAGATCGCATGTACAGCGTGACATCATTTGAAATTGGATAACAAAGAACACAGAAAATACATCATATGCATACTACAACTTGCAAAAGAATAGTGACTTCGAAGCCAATATGTGTGCTTGCACTTTTTATGTTTAGTGTGGGACTCGCCTCCTGTTCAACCGAGCCTGAACCAGTACGATCAGACGACCGAAACGATACCGTATCAGATGAACACATGTACGAGTACATGGTTGAGTTGGACAAGGAGTTGCAGGAAGTATCCGGGCTTGACAAGTGGAGCAACTCGGAGATTGTCGCAATTCAAGACGAACGAGCAGCACTCTACATTATTGATGCCACTACAGGCGAAACCCGTACTATCATAGATCCTTTTGGTACGAAGAACAAACCTGACTGCGAAGGAGTTGCGGTCGCTGGAGATTATGTGTATATCATTACATCCGAAGGATTGTTGTATTGCGCAGAACGATCGGCGGATACCGCTGTTGGTGTGTATGCAGAAAAGGATATCGGTTTGCCAAGTGACCTCAATTTTGAGGGGCTCTGCTACGATAAACAGAATCAACAACTCCTTGTTGTTGCCAAAGCACCCTTCGCTACGGAAGTTGTGAAAGAGAAGGGTGAAGACACCGACAAGGAGAACGGCAAGAAGAAAGGAAAGAAAAAGGATGAAGTGACAGTAGATATAGATGAAGGCCTTCGTAGAGTATATGCTGTAGATGTTAGCTCGGGGCAACCTGCGGCAACTACATTTTTTGAACTCGATGTTTCCGAGCTTGAACAAGAGAGTAAAGAGGGTGAGTTTTCTCCTTCAGGAATTGCACTTGATGCCGAAGGAAATCTAACTGTTATTGCAGCGCGTGGACACATGATTGCAACGTATACAACGCAGGGTGAAATCATCAGTTACACGCATTTGCCGAATGTTGATTTTCCACAGCCCGAAGGCATTGTGTGGGTGAATGCTACAGATGTTCTTGTTGCTAGTGAGGGAGCTGGTGGAAAAGCGACAATGATAATGATGCGAAGGGATTGATATGAGACTTGTGACTACAATTTGCATAGTGGTTGTGGCTGCAGTGTCATCAATATGTGTGAAAGCAGCTGACAGTATTGTGACAGTAACACCCGGACCACAATATGAAGCGGGATCGCTGCATGAATTGTTTTTTGGACATCACTGGCGCTCATTGTGGACTACACCAATTCAGGTGACGGTTCTCGACCTCCAAACATTTGCAGGTGGATTGGTCCCACTCAAACGCGGCGGCGGCCAGCAAACAAAGTCACTGCGCCTGCTGGGTGCAGATGGCATTCAGTACAAGTTTCGATCTATTGACAAAGACCCAACTAAAGTGTTGCCAGGCCCGCTGCGCGTGTCTCTCGCAGCAGAAGTCATTTCTGATCAGATTTCCACCGCACATCCCACAGCTGCACTTATTGTTTCACACCTATCCGAAGCGGCAGGAGTAATTCAAGCCAAACCAATTCTCGTTGTTCTGCCCGACTCTCCATTGTTGGGAGAGTTTCGCGAAGAGTACGGTGGACTCTTCGGTACATTGGAGGTGCACCCAGATGAAGGTGATGAAGAGACTCCCGGGTTCCTTGGTGCCGACAATGTAAAAGGAACGTTCTCACTCTTAGATCATCTTGAAGACCACCCAGAAGAGTATATACACTCTGAAAGTTTCCTGCGCGCCAGATTGTTTGATGTGTTTCTTGGAGACTGGGATCGCCACACAGACCAATGGCGTTGGGCGCGATTTGACCAAGACCAATATCAAATTTGGTATCCTATTCCACGAGATCGCGATCAAGCTTTTGCACGATATACCGGACTGTTTCCTTGGATTGCTTCAAAGGCCGTGAGACAGCTTGAAGGCTTTTCCGATGCGTATCCATCCATGGAATACTTGACATGGTCTGGCCGATTTCTAGACAGGAGAATCTTGCCGTGGATACCAAAAGATGAATGGCAGAGTGTAACGCTTGACCTGCAAACACAACTCACCGATTCTGCTATTGACTTTGCTATAAAACAAATGCCGCCAGAATGGTACGCCATGGAAGGAGAGTTGCTTGCTAAGCAGTTAAAGAGCCGAAGAGACAAGTTATTTGATGCATCGATGGAGTTCAGAGAACTCGTTTTTGAAGTTGCTGATGTTTGGCTTACAGATGAAGATGAAGTTATTGAGCTTTGGTATGGAGGAGACTCACTTTACTATACATCGTATGTTGGAAAAGACAGTGTTGCCTCAAGCAAACACATGGTCCGTGTACGTCCGCGGAAGCACAGGTCCAGATGTGGTGCTGTTCAATGAGAACAAAGACAACTATTATAGCTTGAAGCAAGATCAAGATGTTTTGATATTTGACAGAGAGGACTCGAAATACAAAGGCGGCGACTATTGTCGAGACAAGAGAAAAATAAAGAAGCCGAAAGACGATTTTGAAAAGTATGAGCCGCAACAACGAGATAGAGGTTCAGACTGGCGTGTGAAACCTGTCCTCAGTGCAAACTCATTTGACGGAATTATTCTTGGTGGTGGTCCGATATACTACACGTATGGTCTCTTGAAGGAGCCATTTGAAACTCGAACGGAAATTACTTTTGCCGGTGCTCCGCTTGTTAATCGGTCTCGTGTAGAACTGCGTTCCGAACTTCATACTCGCAATGAGGACCTGTGGTGGACGCTCTACGCACATGCTTCCGAGCTAGAGCGGATGCAGTTTTTTGGCTTTGGCAACGAAACCACATTTGATGAACAAAAAGATGAAGAAGAATATTATCAAGTACACTTAAGGGAGGTTCGCGTAGACTTTTCCGGTACGGTGAATATTGCAGAAGACCTTCACGGAGTTGTTTCGGTTGGTGCGAGATACGTGGATCCTCTTGATGCCGATGACAATGACAGCGCATACATACAGACTGTGAATCCATACGGATTTCAGTACATGACGATTGCAAATTTTGGAATATCATTACAGTACGATACTCGCAATAGCAGTGTTCCTTCCAGTGGTTTGTTGGTGGATCTTGAAGTGGGGTATACCCCCAAATTGTTTAACACGGAAAAAGATTACGCAAACGTGAAGTTTGATGTGCGTGGATACTTGGACCTTGATGAAGTGCTTGAATCAACAGCAGCGCTTAGAGCATATGGCGAATACTATTCAAACGATGCTCCTTTTTTTGATGCCGCCTACTTGGGTGGAGCCGAAGCTTTGCGCGGGTATGAACGCGAACGTTTTAGCGGTCAGGCCTCAGCATTGGTTGCTGGTGAGTGGCGCGTTCCGGTGTCGAGCTTCTTCTATTTGTTCCCAGTGAAATGGGGCGCGTTAGGATTTGCGGAAACAGGTCGTGTGTTTGTTGAAGGTGAGTCCTCAAAACGGTGGCATGCAGGTTATGGCGGCGGACTGTGGCTGTCAGTAGTGGATCGGGAATTTACGGTGAGCATGACATACGGGCGTTCAGAAGAAATGGATACGTTTTACGTAACCGGAGGCTTTGGGCTGTAACCCAAAGCCTCTCTAGCAATGTTCTAGTTTCCGGCCAATGACTTCAAAAGAGCAGTTGCAAGATCTGCATTTGCACTGTGAACCGTGATGTACATTTCGTACTTGCCGTTGTTGGCAATAGCTTTGAACTTTGAACCCGACTTCACCCAGGCAAAGTCTGTGTTGTCACGAGATTCCGAAATTGCATCAGTTGTCCCTTCAATGCTGTTGAGCTTGTCTGTCAATGCACCTGCTGCAGGTTTGGTGCGCGTGTATTTTGTTGACTCAAGAACAACTGTACCTGTCTCATTATCACGCACAACAATGGCTGGAACTCCCCCACTCTTCGATACGGTCAAACGATACTTGCCGTCAACTTTCGAATTCCAATATTCCAATCCTTCGAGTGCCAAACGTTGGGATACCGCCACGCCTTTTGGTGTGTCTTGTATGCTACATGAAGCCGCAACATCAGACAAGAATTTTTTGAACTCAGGCAACATGTTGGCACGAGAAATCTCAAAGTGAATTCGCCAAGAACCACGAGACATTGAGACAGTTTCTACATATTTATTTGTCGTAATGCCATTCTGCTGATACATCCAGAAGTTCATACGTCCGCGACGTCCGTCAACACTTTTCTTCACTTCAGAAACATCCGAGTCGTCGGCATACAGAGTCTCGTAGAAGTAGTCGCGAACTTGTGCGCTGTTGAGGGTGTCTTTGCCTGGGTGAATGTATACATTCACAACTACACCTTTGTCGAGATAGATTCCTTGAGCTTCTGCATATCCGGAAGCCAATGCTTCAGAGTGAAATTGTACAGGCGTTTTAGTTGTTACAAGTGCTTGCCAGTTTTCACCAACAGGACCAACTGCCAGTACGTCCGGAAGAGTTGTGGCCTGTGAGAAAGTCACAGTGGCAAAGAACAAGAGAATCACTCGGGAAATACTACTTGTGAGCATGGTTGTATTCGTATGTATTGTTTCAAATAGTTGTGCAAATATACGCGAACTGCCGACAATGAAAGAACCCCTAGTACTCCCGGCCGCAATTCACGGGTTCAAGCGAACTGTCAGACGCGAGCCACCTCGTAAGATTGTCAAAAGCACCAGACACATTCGCTTGACGCGCAGCAATGGTGTGGCTGGCAGTATGAGGAGTTAGCACAACATTGTCAAGTTCGTGTAAGGGATATGCGCTTGGCAAACGGCATTGGTCAAATGAATTCGGATACTGATAGTGTACATCAGAAGCATAGCCGGACAACCAACCTTTGGTGAGGGCGGCATAGAGATCTTTCTCAACAATAGCGTCGGCACGTCCTACATTTACCAACAATGCTCCTGCAATTGACTCAAGCAACTCAGCTGTAAACAGTGCTGTAGTTTCGGTAGTAGAGGGAAGTGCAATAACAATAATTTCGCAACCCTTGAGCGCATCGAGAGACGTTGAAACAACATCAAAGCCTTGCTGGGCTCGTCCGCTGCGATTTACACCAATAATCCTGCTGTGAAATGGCGCAAGGAGGGCTGCGAGAGCAGAACCGATAGCGCCAGTACCCACAATTCCAATAGTGGCATTGCGAATACTTTGCCAGAACATCGAACTATCTGCTCGTCTGTGCCAAATGCCAGCACTTAAAGCTATGTCACCGCTAGACACTCTGCCGCCAAGATTTAGCATAAGCGCTAAAGCTCTTTCGGCTACATACTGAGCTGCTCCATGAGAATTGTACACATGCACCTTTGCTTGTTGCAAACTCATAAGCGGAAAGCGATTGACGCCGGAGAAAGGCACAAACAACGCCTCCATGTTTGTCGCTCTTGCAATGTACTGCTCTTGAAATCTTCCAGACACAACAGCATGTGCCTGGGGCAACAACGATTCAAACTCTTCTTTGCTTGAGGCCGTGACAATTGCACCAACTGCCCTGTTGTTGTGAAGCGAACGAGTAGGTGTATCCCAAAACTCAGGGTCAGGATTATTGAGCAGTATGGTCTTGTTTGACTTCACGGCAATTCGGCATCTATGCTTGTAAGTATATGTTCATGACGCTCCTGAAACAGCTCGTATGATACTGTGTTTGAAACAAGCTCACGAACATTTGACCCCTGAATCACCTCGGCATACGTTTCATAACAATCGAGAGACCGATGGAACTTTTGCATGTGACTTTCATTTACATGTAGTTGCACTTGTATCTCTTCTGGCTTTGATGTCTGTAAAGCGTGCAAACCAGATGCTTTGTCAATATTCGCTAGCGTAAAGAAAGCTAGACGACGCAACCAAATTCGGGACTCTTGCATTTCACAAAAGGCGCGTTTAACCACTGCATGTGTCACCAAGTGATCGTGAAATCCGGAAACACCATAGGCTGCGTATGAAACAACGATTGAAGGACGAACTGAATCAATATGTGTAGATATCGCGTTTTCTAGAATCCTAG
>JAUHYX010000305.1 GCA_030426285.1 bacterium | reverse complement strand
AAACGATCACCATCAAGTTGTACTTCAGCACGAGAGTAACCACTGGATTCCTTCACACCAGAGCCAAGTCCACCTCGCACGCTGCTTGAAAGACTCACAATACCATTCTCCAAGAAAGCAAGCATATGATATCTGTCTTCAAAGCTTATCTGGTAAGCATCATTTCCTCTATTTTCAACTTCCTCGATTGGAGAATCCTGATTGGCACCATCAAGTACTACAAGCGTACCGTTCTCATTTATTCCAATAAACTCTAGGAATTCATCTCCATTCGCATCGATAACATCAAGTACACGAAAGTTTCCGAAAGAGCGACTCCGACCTAGATTCTCAAAGTCATCGACTTCGTACATTGTTGTAGTTCCCTCATGAGAGTCGATCATTAAGAGCTCAGCATTCCAGTTTTCTACATTGTAGTTTCCAACGAATTGTTCGCCGCTGTAGGCTCTTTGGTACATGTTTTTTGCATAGACAGGATGTTCGGAACGCGCATCCAAACTAGTTGCAACAAGTGTTTGATTCCCTGCATCATATACAAGTAATTCTGGACTGCGATCATCGGTAACGTCTTTGATGCTTAGCCTTTTACCCCATAGGCCCTGCAGTGCTACAACGGAATCCTTCTCGAGAAAATTGTACAGTATCTGGCACGCATATCTTTCGTGTCGCTGAACAAGAACATCGAGCAAATTGTTGTTGTCGAAGTCACCAACAAACAAGTCATCGACATTGTGAAATAGTGTATCTGCATTGTGGAAACCAGATTCGGCTCCCTTGAAGAGAAAAGCAAAATTTGCCCCCAGTCCAATGACGTCCATATACCCATCAGCATTGGCATCAGTTTTGACTATTTTTCTAAGACTCTCTACACCAGGTAACATCATCGAAGTACCGTTACTAACAACAACTTCCGTGATCCCTTGCTCTCGGTTGAGAAAATAGTCATTGACTCCATCTCCATTGATGTCGTCTATTGCTAGCAAGTCGGTGACATTATTCTCTATCAGCAACTGTTGTGTTGGGATTCTTTGTAGAACCAGATTGTAGTTCACAGCATACAGTGAGTTGTCATAAATGTAGTACAAGTACAATACACCTTCTGAGTCGCGGTGCAAAAGTTCATAAGAATCCAACTGGAACATGGACTCTATCCGGTCCATCTTTGTCCGAGCACCCAATGGTTTGGAGTCAGTCTTGTCGAATACAACACTATTGGACGTTGGCGCTGCGTCACAGGTGTAGCCGAATAGATAGGATACGTGTGACAGGGACGTCTCCGGCGCCTTTGGCTTGAAGAATTTGTCGAAGCTATAGTACCATTGACTCTTGCTTACTCTTGCGGTTGAGTTGCCTTGCACAGCATTGTGGTGTTCACTTAGTGTTAGTAGGCCACTTCGCGCTTCTGGGTAGGACATTGGAGTATAGCCACTATAGTGGTAAAACCCGCTTGAGGACAGTTTTATTGAGTCAACGTACCGATCTGCAAAACTAAAACGAGCGTGAGCCACTGGATCGTCCCAATAGTGAGACTTTTCTTCATTGGCCCCAGTCAACACGCCGTCATTGTTATAATCTATCCAAGCCAGTTCAGTACCAATAGCAGGATACATATAGTGCTCGAACTGACCTGATTCATTACCATACCCTTGAATACCAGTTAGACCAAATTGGTTCGTCTGAGCAATTGTCGAAATGTCGACAAATCGGTCGCCATCAAGGTCAAGAACATAAAACTGTCCTGCCTGCTGAAAGTCCAACTCCGAAGTTGAAAACATGCCGTTTGTATCTACTCGAATGTATTCGTTTGAACCGTCCTTGTATACAATGACATAGTCCACTCTACCGTTATTGTCAAAGTCAGCTTGGTGTACATGTGCAACAGCAGAACCAACGACCAGTATCGGCCCCTCTTTGAATTGCTTTCCGTTGAAATCCACAAATCGAACAACACCTTCTTCAATCGACAGGAACTCAAACCCACCATTTACAGACTGATCAACCGCAGTGATCAATGTTCTGCCTGGTGCTTGCAGTGGCTGAGCGACAAGTGAATCACCAACAGGATTGATTCTCACAAAATTATCATTGTAATCAAGGGTTAGTCCAACCATGTCCATGTGTCTAAACACCGGCGAATAGAAATACGCATCTGTTCCACCGCGAACACTTCCTTTCAAAAGCAGGGTATCTAGGTTTAATCCTTCCATGTTCATTATGCGATCATGAGAGTAGCTGGAACTAATACCAATCAACTTGTATTGGTTTGAGTCGAAGAGGGTCGATGATGGATAAAGTTTCTCAATAAACGAGCTACTGAAGTTCGCCTCCATCGCAAGATGATGGACTTCTAGCCTTTCATCATAGTCAAAGGCACCTTGCCATATATAGTATCCCCCGAACACCTCAACATCTCCATCGCGTTTCCAATCGATAGTCTCCTCTTCAATCGGAGCACCGTATCCTTCAGCTTTACTCCCATCCCGAAGAAACCGACCGTTCTTCTCACCAGATGAAAAGAATGTGTCTGTATACCATGTCGTGTCGCCAGATTGCTTGTTGAATTGAGCCACATGCAGATACACTTTTTCGCCAGCCGGCGGCACTACTGAAGTTGTTACCTGAAGTGTGTTGGGAGTAGATTGTGTTACCTCAGTGTTCGCTACACCGATAAGGATATTGTCTGTGTCAATGACTGCATGCACAATTTCGGTGTTGTTAGGATCGAGAATCTCGAGTGTAAACTCGATATTTTTGCGGTCGACACATTGCCCGGGCGGAGGTTCAACAACAAACCGCGCGGGTTGCGCTACAACTGAAATGGAAGATAACACCACGAGTAAAACAGCAAAGCGAAGTAACAACATAACTTCCTCCCGAAGTTTGATTAG
>JAUHYX010000067.1 GCA_030426285.1 bacterium | reverse complement strand
TGTAAATGCACCGATCAGCAGCACCAACGGCAATGAATCGGCACCCACAACCGCCATTTGTTCGAGCACTATTTTGCGGTCCTTAATTAGGCGCGGCAAGTACCGGATAACCTGCCCGAGGAGCAGCACGAGGCGACCGAAATGCTCAAAGAAGCCCAAGACTCCTCGACCCACAACTTGAAACAGCTTCATGTACTTGACCAATAGTGCAAAACACAAAATTACACTTTAGTTGCGAACTAACATGAGTTGCAGCAATAGGTTGGCAGGATGAATTTGCTGAAGTGGTTCGATTCTTGCCAAACTCACCGCCACAATTCCGACCTATAGCAAATGTAATCGTGCAATTTCTTCGCGGGAAAATGCTAAATTTGGAGGCTTTACTTAAATACAAGAGAGACATTCTCATTACACACAACCTTCTGTAAAGGAATTGCAGTATGATTATCGGTGTTCCTCGGGAAATCAAGCCCAGCGAAAACCGCGTCGCACTTACTCCAAGCGGCGTTGAACAGTTAAAAATGCACGGGCACATTGTCTATGTAGAATCAGATGCCGGAGTCGGCTCTGGATATACAAACGACATGTATGTGGACGCAGGTGCAGAAATGTTGCCAACGGCGGCTGACGTGTATGGCAAAGCGGAGATGATTATCAAGGTAAAGGAGCCGATAGCTCCCGAATACCCCCTGATGCGCGAAGGCCAAATACTGTTCACATATTTCCATTTTGCTGCATCTAGAGAGCTTACAGAAGCAGTAGTGAAAAGTCGCGCAGTTGCAATTGCGTACGAAACTGTTGAGAATCCAGATGGTTCTCTTCCGCTCTTGATTCCAATGAGTGAGGTAGCTGGTCGCATGGCAACTCAAGAAGGCGCCAAATTTTTGGAACGTCCGATGGGCGGTCGCGGCGTACTTCTAGGAGGAGTTCCAGGCACTCCACGCGCCAATGTCATGGTGTTAGGTGGCGGTGTTGTAGGCACAAATGCCACCAAAATGGCGGCTGGTCTCGGCGCGAATGTGACTATCTACGACACAAATCTCCAACGCTTGCGCTATTTGGATGATGTGATGCCGGCTAACGTTTCAACTGAAATGTCAACTCGCTACAACATTCGCGAAAATATCCGCGAAGCCGACTTGGTGATTGGCGGAGTACTCATCCCGGGCGCAAAAGCACCTTGGCTCGTGACTCGCGACATGTTGTCTGAAATGAAAGAAGGTGCTGTAATTGTTGACGTTTCGGTTGACCAAGGTGGTTGTGTTGAAACGAGCAAACCTACAACGCACGACGATCCAATTTTTGTTGTTGATGGCGTAGTACACTATGGCGTGGCAAACATGCCTGGCGCAGTACCTTACACGTCAACAATTGCTCTTACAAATGCTACATTGCCATATGCAATTCAAATTGCCAACAAAGGTTATAAGCAAGCGCTGCAAGACAATGCCGCCTTGTTGAAAGGACTAAATGTTGTAAATGGCAAGGTTACCTATAAAGGTGTGGCCGAAGCGTTCGATATGGAATATGTAGAACCGACCGAGTGTATCTGAATATAGATTCGGTGTTGCAGTCTTAAAGAACGGCGTCTTGATTTTCAGGACGCCGTTTTTATTTGTTGGGACACGCTTTATTTGCCAACCTGAACGATTGCTTTTGATACCCCAATTGCATATTATCTGCAGGTAACACTGTACGGCTGCTTTTCCTCACCTTGGCACGCTCGTAACCACACACAATTGAGGGCAACATATGAAGAATTTTGGCTACCTAATGATCGGCGCCTGCCTACTTGCAAATAGTACAATTTGCTTTGCTTCAGATGACATGTCAATCTACGGGTACTTTGCTACTCGCCTCGAAAAAGTGTTCTCTGAGCCTAGTATCGCCCCTGATGGAACCACCGAGACTGCAGATGCTCCAGCTGAATGGGCAATTCCTTATGTGAACATCATGATGCAATATCAGATCAATGACGACTTTCGAACCTATGTGAACATTACTGGCGAAGATGCTTCAATTCTCTCGATTCAGAATATTTATGGTGAATACAGGGCGTCTGACGCGTTTATGATTCGCGCCGGGAAAATCTATCGCAAGTTCGGCTTGTACAATGAAATCCTTGACGCTGTGCCAACATACTATGGCATTGAGCCGCCTGAATTGTTTGATGGAGACCACCTTCTTGTATCGCGTACGACAAATTTGATGGTTATGGGCAATGTGCCTCTGGGCGACGGGATGTTTCGCTATGCAGTATCCACAGACAATGGTGAAGGCGGCCCGGTTGAAGGTGGTATTCCTGTAGGCTTTGACCTCAGATACACATTTCTCGACGATGCCCTTATGCTTGGAACCTCGGGTTACCTGAGCAATGGCACGGCTCTCTCTGATGTAGGCGTAGGCGAGGGTTCTCCCAACAATGGTGTTTTGCCGTGGATGAGTGCCGACACGTTGACTATTTTTGGTGGATTCGCAGAACTGACGCTGGACGCACTAACAGTGCAAGGCGAGTTTTGGACAGCACAACACAATGCCATGCGCGATCCTGCAGCAATGGTAAACATAATCCAGAATGCAGGTATCAATGCACGTCAACGTGAAAACTTCATGCTCGACCCAGAAGGTGAAGTTGCTGTGTCAAATATCGATCCTGTTGCGAATTTTGATATCGTCACATACTATGTGAGGGTTGGATACAGCCTACAGTCTGACATTGGTGAAATAGCCCCGTATGTTCAGTACGACTACTATGAAAACCCAGAAACCATCCAGTCCAAGTCTTTTGGTGGCGACAATGAGGCGGGGTTAGCCGATGATGGCAAGTTCACCAAACTTACCGCGGGAGTTGTATACCGTCCGGTTTTTCACGTTGCGATCAAATTGGATGGCAGCACGCATATTCAAGAGTACAATGGAGAGTCAATTTCTTACCCTGAAATCCGACTCGACGCTTCATATCTGTTTGGAATCTAGGATAAGGCACCTCATACTCCAATGAGTTTATAGTCTTTTTACAACTTTTTTCTACTGTCAAAGAAAAGAATCACCACGTAATTTCTACTATTCCACATATTTAGCCGTGAAGGTTGCAAAATGAAATCGCGATTTCTTACCTCGCTGAGTTTTAGACTCGTTGCTCTGTTCATGCTTGTGGGGTCCGTTTCGATGATAGTGTTAGGTGCAAGCATGTACTTGCTTATTGATGACCAATTAGAAGAAAGTGCATATGAGCATTTGTCGAGCATACAGAACGTCAAGGCTAAACAAATCCTCACATTTTTCAACGAGAAGAAGACTGATGTTCAATTGCTCGCTAACGTTCCACACTCAAGCACAAGTTTGCAGAGATTGGAGGCCGAATTTCAGAGAGTAAAGAACGCTGGTTTACAAGGCGTAGACCTGCTCAAAGACAGCGCTTACAAAGCAGTGTACGACGACGTAGTACCTTACTTTGCGGAATTCATGGAAGTCAAAGTTTACTATGATGTGTTTCTGATCTCTGCCTCCGGTGAAGTCTTGATGACCGTAGCATTGGAGAATGACTTTGGCACTAACCTCAACAATTACAAGCACCACTTAGCAACTACCGTTGCGAAAGCCAAAGATGAGAACCGCGTAGTTCTTTCTGATATGGCTCAATACGCTCCTTCAAACGGCGATGCTGCGATGTTCATGGTGGCACCAATTATGGGTGACCCAAGCAATGGATTTGCAGCCCTTCAAGTTGCCAATAATGCCATCAACGACATTATGCAGCAACGCGATGGTATGGGTAAAACTGGTGAAACGTATTTAGTTGGCCCAGACTTCAAGATGCGCTCGGACTCCTATCTAGATTCTGAAAACAGAACCGTTGATAAGTCACTTCGCGGAAGTGTGAAAACCAATGGAGTTGAGACAATTGCTGTGAAATCAGCGCTCAAAGGAGAATCCGGCGCTGAAGTTATTACGGACTACAATGGCAATAGTGTTCTCTCATTGTGGGATCCTCTTGAATTAGATTCTGGCTTGCGATGGGCTGTGCTTGCAGAAATAGATGAAGCTGAGGCTTTCGCACTGGCAAATACGCTGATGTGGGTGATCATCGGACTAGTCGCAATCGGCTGCGTTGTGGTGTTCCTTTTTGCAAAAAAGATTGCCTCCAAAATTGTGACTCCTGTCCTAAGCCTGCAACAGAGTGTCAATCTGATGGCTGAAGGCAATTTAGCAGTCCGAGTACAATCTGAAACGCAAGACGAGATCAACGAACTTGCAATAGGGTTCAACCGCATGGCATCTGAGATACAACAACAGATGGATCATTTAGAGCAGCTCCCATTGCCCATTGTTGTAGTTTCTCGAAGTGATGAAATTTTGTTTGCTAACCGTGCGGCTGGGGAGTTTAGCGGTATTTCTTCGTCTCTGAACGGCAAGAACTACAGCGACCTCTTTACCGGATCTGAAACAGGAACAAAAGATTGCGCCGTAAGAAAAGCAATTGAATCAGGAGAGCGCCACTCATCTCAGCAAGTGCTGGACACGGCTGGGATCAACACAAAAATTGCATATGAAGGTATTCCTGTCCGCGATGAAGGTGGCGACATCACTGGCGCATTAGTGTATATGAATGATATATCAGAGAGGGAGCGTTACCTCAAAGAACAAACCTCAGTACTTGCTGCGGCTATGCACTTGATGTCGAGTGGCGACCTCACTCGTCCAATCAATGAACACAGCAGTGATGAGACAATTAACTCTCTGTATCACGCTTTTAATCAAACTCTGACAAGTGTAAACTCACTTATTTACGAGGTTGCCCAAACCGTTATGAGTGTGAGTGCGGCCGCAACACAAATTGCCCACAACACGCGCATGTTGTCTGACAAGAGCAGCGAACAAGCTGCCCGCATGGGTGAAGTTGCGTCAGCAATGGAAGAAATGACAGCTACAATTTCAGAAACAAGCCGCAATGCCGAGTCCGCTAACGATGCCGCAGTTCAGTCTGCTGAAGCAGCAAAAGCTGGTGGTACCGTTGTTGAAGACACGATCATCGGTATTGAATCAGTAGCACGTGTAGTTGAAGAGTCTGCCCAAAAGGTACTTCAATTAGGTGCCCGAAGCAAAGAAGTTGGCACAATTATTCAGGTTATTGATGAGATTGCTGACCAAACAAATCTCCTGGCACTGAACGCGGCAATTGAGGCGGCAAGGGCTGGTGAGCACGGCAGAGGCTTTGCTGTAGTTGCAGACGAGGTGCGCAAGCTGGCAGAACGAACCACAACTGCGACAAAAGAAATCGAGAATATGATTCGTCAGATGCAGGCTGAAACAGACACCGCTGTAGAAACCATGCAGTCTGGTACTACAACGGCAACAGAAGGCAAAGAACGGGCTAGGGATGCAGAAGTAGCACTCAGACAAATTATCGGGTCTTCCGGAGTTGTTGTTGATGCCATTCAGCAGGTGGCAACAGCGAGCGAGGAACAGTCCGCCACAAGTAATCTGATCAATGAAAGCGTGGAGAGTGTAGAGCGCCTAACCATGTCTAGCACACAATCACTTTCTGAAGTGTCAATTGCAATTGATGAACTCAACACACTGATGAATGTGCTCAACGACAGATTGTCTGCGTTTAAGATCGACGAAGAGGCCACAAAGCTTCTCAACTAGAAAGTAACAGCCTGCTGTGCATAGGCGAACTACAGAGATAACATGAAACTTAACATGACATTGTGGTACGCCCTTGGCGGCTTAGTAACTGTCATATTGTCGTACAATGCCCTCAACTGCATTGAGCATGAGTCTCGCGAAATGGCCGTAGACAATCTGTCCATTATTCTTGATGGCACAGTTGACATATACACCTATTGGGTCGAAGAACAGAAAAACGCATGTAGACGTGTGACAAGCAACTGGAATGTGCAAGCATCTGCAGAGTTGCTATTCGAGGCTTATGCAAACCAGGACTCGGCTTCGTTGCTACGAGAGTTGTCAATATTTAGCAAGTTGAAAGACATGTTTCTGACGCATTCAGGTGCCATTAATATAGAGCTTGTCACAGTGAACGGACGTATAATTAGCGAAGCACAAGCAATTTCAGAACCAATGTATCATGAGGGAATTAACAAGTATCCCGAACTATTCCAGCGCGCCGTAGAGACCAACAACATAGTTTTTATTCCTCCAACAAAGCGTCACAACACAGACAGCTCGTTTGTGTTCTTCCTTGCACCCTTGAGTACTATTGGCTCAGAACCATCGTGCTTGATGTCGTTCACTCTGCCAGCTGAGGGCGAATTCACAAGGATTGCCGCTGCCGCCAGATTAGGCGAATCTGGAGAAACATACCTAACCAACCAACGGGGCTACCTCGTTTCAGAAAGCCGATTCGTTGATCATCTTATTGAATTGGGTTTACTCGACAGCAACTCTTCGTCGGTAAACAACATTCTGGTTGTTGAAAATGCGCTAGATACAACAAGAACACAATCGAGACTCACGAAAATGGCCGAAAGTGTTATTCGCGGCATGGACTCAAATTCGATTGAGGGATACAAAGACTACCGCGGTGTATATGTGTTGGGTGCTTGGACATGGATCGATTCGCTCAATTGCGGAATCACAACCGAGATTGACGAAAGCGAGGCCTTGCGTTCCTACTACCCTACAAGAACTATCTACATGCTCACCGTGGCGTATTTATTGGCATTCGCAATTGCATCGGTGTATCTCAACAGAAAACGAAGACGATAGTTTATTCGCCCGTTAACGTCATCCCAAACACCATACGCAAAATGTCTTCATTCGGATTACCAATCATGCTACAGTAAACTGGTAGCGAGAACGAGTCAGTAATCGCAATGGTCTTCTCACCTTTCACGCCAATATTGATGAGGGCAGCATCAGGAGTGCCATAGAAACCGGTATCTCCTCCGAGTGTTCCGCCAATGAACAGACTCAACTCTGTTTCTGAAACTTCAACATTGTACCCAGCTTCAACATACACCGAGTTGTCAGAATCATTCCAAAAGTTCACAAAACCATGCAACCAAAACGGAAGCTCTTCGCCGTCAAATTGCAAGCCAGCTTCAATAACATGCGCACCTGAACCATCAGAAAAATCACCAAAACCGCGGCCGACTCCAAGATTCGGAAAATAGTAATCAGTAACGATCACACCGAGCGTACCGGCGTCTCCCAGTGAGAATTTGTATCCTGTATACACGTCAATTTCATCTGTAGCCTGTGCCGAATTGGAAAGCGTCGTTGCACCCCAAGCACCGATAAAAAATCCGCTGTTAGAATACTCAATGGAAGGCTGAAGACAGGGGGCATTTGTGTAGTCTAATCCACGCCAAACATATCTAGATACTAGATCTGCGGAAATATCAAAACCTGGTTCAGAATCTGCCGCATGGCCTTGTTGCGACCCCAAAACACACATGCAAGCACAACTCACAATCGCAAGAGTTCGAAGCAATAGTCTCATAACACACGCTTCCAGATTGGTAGTACTTTAGGTACGTGAATATACTCCGAACTCTTTCTATAGCAAAAAACTACTCGGGACTACCACTCGGCAGTTTCACCAATTCGCATCAAATGGAGAGTCTTCTCTGCTTCATCAAATGCATCTTTTGCTTCTTCGTGATCAATTTCAATTGGCGGAAATGTGTCGTAGTGCATTCCGATAACTTCATCGCAGCAAAGGAGCTCCGATGCAATCACGGCATCCCGCACGCCCATTGTAAACACATCGCCAATCGGGAGAAGGGCGATGTCTACTCCTTCAAATTCCCCAATGATGTGCATGTCTTCCATCAGAGCGGTATCCCCAGCATGATACACATTCATACCTTCATCGGATTTCACAATGAAACCGCCGGGATGGCCAGCGTATGTACCGTCTGCAAAGCTAGAGCTGTGGATAGCATTGGTGTATTTCACAACCCCAAACGGACATTCAACTTGTCCGCCATGATTCATTGGTACTACGTTTTCGAGGCCTTGCTTCTGGCACCACTGAATGATCTCAAAATTAGAGATCACCTGAGCACCTGTGCGTTTCGCTATATCTACTAAGTCGAGAATGTGATCTTGATGACCATGCGTTACCAAAATAGTGTCGGCTGGAATCGAAGCAATATCAATTTCCTGCGCAAGAGGGTTACCAGATATAAAGGGATCGATCAGGATGTGGTGATCTTGAGTCTCGATTCCAAAACAAGAATGACCGTAATACGTAATGTTCATGCCTATTCCTTAAAAGGGTTCTTTTACCTTTACAACCTTTACAACAACCTGGTTTGAGCCAGTGGCACCAGTCGAAACTGTGATACGTTTCTTCACGCGACGATTGCCATTCACGAGAGCTTCCAAGGCGTCTTTCTGAGCCGCACTCTTAGCCATAACCTCTACATACACGGCACGATTGGTGCGCATATCGTTCAAAAACTCTTCAAATGTCTTTTTGCCTTTTGCTGTCAGTGCAGCACCGTCAAACAAGTCCCACGCAAAGAGTTGCTTGCCTTTTGCCAGCGCCATCACTTCAAAATTCTTCTGTTCTTCGTAGTACTCTTTTGAGTCGCGCATGGTAAAGGTTTCGCTCAATCTCCATGTATCAAAAGACCACAATGTAATCTCGTATGTGTTCCCAGCTTCCAAGACGGCTTGGTACTCACCATTCATGGCTTTTCCCTGTACCTCAGCATCGGAGTTCACGTTCTTTATGAGATATGAAACGGTTACTGGCTTGTTTGTTGTCTTATCTACAATCTTGCCATTGAGCACAGCTTGCACACTCATAGCATAAACTGCCACGCTGGCAACAACACACAGTGCTAGAATCAAAAAGGGCTTCTTTATCATACCTTTCACAGCAAAACTCCTGTTTTTCAATAATGTCATGTCTTCAAAGCTAAAAGGAAACTACAGTTCAACCAAAGATGCTCATCTTACTTTTTCAAAAACTTTGCAATGCCAGCCTGACAATCCTCAGTCATTCGCGCCAGCGCATTCATTGATGAGGCATAACGCAGGCCGTCGTCGAGCGACATCCCTTGCAAATTGCGTAGCATTTCTTTTGTGAGCTCCATAGCACTACTGCTATTGTTTGCTAGTTGTTGCACTAGCCTATCAACTTCACCTTCAAAATCTCCTACGGGCGCAACTCGGCTCACAAGCCCGAGTGCGAGTGCTTCATTGGCTTGTATATTTCTGGCTGATAATACCAAGTCGCGCGTACGCGCATCACCAATTTTGCGCTGCAAATATACCATCACAACCGCAGGGATAAAGCCTATTTTTACTTCTGAATAGCCAAACAATGCATTTTCAGCATCTGCCACAATGAAATCGCATACGCTGGCGAGGCCACATCCGCCTGCAATTGCGGCTCCGTGAACGGCGGCAATTGTCGGTTTGGGACATATATACAACTCGTGAAACACTTCCTGCAGCAGCTTTGAGTCTTCCTTGTTCTCAAGAATAGAGAACTCGGAAAGCTGTTGCAAATACGCTAAATCCGCACCAGCACAGAATACTTTGCCGGCGCCCCGCAAGACAACAACTTTGGTGTCGGCTTGAGATACCTCAACTAGTGCTTTACGCAACCCCAACAGCATTTCTGGACTGAGAGCATTGCGTTTTTCAGGCCGGTTGAGTGTGATTGTAGAGACGGTTTCAGTATGATCAGTAAGTACAAGATTCATAGTATCAAGTGTTGTGTTAGACTATTTGAATGCCACAAAACTACGAGAACCAGACGCATTCACAACTGTGATGAACAGCGGCGTAACAGCCTCATACGAAGAAATCACAATAGACACACCCTGCGCACCTGCGTTCCATCTACATGAAAGTGCTCTTCCCTGTATATCGTACACAAGCACTTCGCTTGCGTCATCAATGTTTTTCAGGTGGACACTACCATCACGAATAGGAACTGCCACAAGCTCAGATTCAGGCTGGTTGGTGATTGCAAGATGTGTAGAGTTCACAGTAACATTTTGAAGTGCGTCAACTACCTTTTCGGTATAATTTTGGCCTCTCTCCATTACACCAAGAACAATAAAACTGTTGAAATACCAACGTTGCGGAGAAGTGGCTTCGGGCCAAGATGCTCCGACAAACGTGCCAACATCTACATTTTCAATTTCACTGTATTTGGTGCCCGATGAGAAAGCAAGCCTTCTTTCACCATTGGAAACGCCATCGGTCGTTCCGAATGGTGTCTCGGCATCACCTGCGTCGTTACTCACAATGCATGTTTGCAATTGATGCCCTTGATGAGAGTATTTGAGTACAGCAACTGCAGCAACAACAACATACTCTTCATCTGGCGCATCGTATGCACTCACAACTAGTTGCTCATTCAGGGTTGAGTGTATGCCGTCGAACACCACAACGCCGGAATTCTCGTCTGTTTCTTCACCGATATCGAGGTCCAAATAATACCCAATAGCTGGGCCAGAAAGGTGATTCTGCAGCGACATGGCATGCTCGATAACAAACAGCCCGGTTGCTGAATCTGGCGTCACAGAGCGATCGACGGTGAACACGACACTGTCGGCACCTTCGGTTGTGCGAATTTCAACTCTACCATCATAATCCGAGAACTTGCCAAACGGATGTACAATTGTGAAGTCGTTTCGCAATTCTGGGAAATCAACGCCGCGAGAACATGTGTAGAGTTCTTGATCTAAAAGTCCGGCTATTAATCCACCTTCATACAAGACATTGTCTTGACCATAACGCATACCTACACCTTTATTGCGTCTGTCTACTCGACTATCCGCAAAACCAATGCGGCCATTGTCGGCCATCGTCAAACTAGAAACAGGAGTTCTATACGTCGCATATCCTGGTGTGGGAGTTATTGGTATTTGAATACGCTCGCGGTACGACTTGTCCTGACTTACAAATTCTACATTGAAGAAACGACGTTCACTGTCGTGTTCTACTACCTCGAACGCAATTCCGTGTACTGTTGCGGTACCTGCACCGTCGACATCAAACTCATTAGAGACAGAATCAAGTACACGTAGCGCATCTTTCTTGTTGTCGCCAAGGCTCACTATGGCTTGTAAATTTGTCCCCTTAGCAATATGATTGCGTACAACCATTTGGAGTTGATATGTAGCGCCAACTTCTGTGCGAATCACCTGCTTCCCGTCTTCGTCTAGAATCGCAAATGACTCGAGAGCCAAACCTGGTGAAAGCACATTCTTGTCTGCGAGAGCCGCGTCTGCTCGAACGGCCACAGGAACCATGTCTGCGTTCGATGGATTAACCGCGCGAATATCTGCACCGGACTTGCGCAGGATTGACTGAACTTGATAACTGTTGAGGAATGGCCATTTCGATTTCACCAAGCCAGCAATGCCACTTACGATAGGCGCAGCAGAAGATGTCAAATAGAAATTGCCATACCCATCGTCGTTGCTAGTTGTCAACGCATCGTGACCTGGCGCAGCCACATCACAATGTGCACCTACAGACGACTCGGACACCAACACATCATCTGGCCAGGTGACTGCAACACCGGTAACACCTGGATACGCGGCCGGGTACAGAGGGGCAGAGTATTCACTCGAGTTACCAGCATTGCCTGCTGCGGCGACAATTGTAACGCCAGACTCGATGCAGAATGCTACGATATCGCGCTCAACATTGATTTCTACATCTGTTCCCCAAGAACAATTAACGATATCTATGTGCATTGCTGCGGCGTACAGCAAAGACTCCCAGCCCAGAAACACACCTTCATCTTCGGCAAAAATCTTCATGGGAAAAATCTTGCACTTACCACCTACACCGGCAATACCAATACCATTGTTGTATGTTGCTCCGGCAATACCAGCCACTTGTGTACCGTGGTTCTGACCGTATGTACTCGAGGGGTTTGAGCCGTCGATCTCCCACACTAAATTGACACCAGCAAAATCATCAACAAAGCCATTGTTGTCGTCATCTACACCATTGTCAAAAATCTCAAATTCATTGAGCGCGATATTGTCTATCAAATCTTCGTGGTTTTGGTCTGTTCCGGCGTCACTAATCCCGATCACGACATCACTATTTCCCGCTTGTATCTCCCACGCTTCGGTGGCATTGACAGTGTGCACATAGCTCTGATCGTTTACGCGAGGGTCGTTGGGTCCCAAAAACCAGGGTTTGCTCGGATATTCGAATCGCACGTCAAACTGCTCTTTCCAAGTGCTCAGTGGAAGTACCCGTGTCGCACACACTGACACGGTACGCATGAGTCGCTCACGCACGTCCACACTTGGTGTAGATTGCACAGACGAAGGCATCGCGCGTTGCATGAGGGGTGCAAATTCCGTGCAGAAAATATCCGCCGGCACACTTGATGCGAAAGCCGCGGCGGCATCAGGTGAAGCAAAAACAGCGTACACATGATGTACAGGTTGACCGAGATCTTTTGCAAGGGTTGAGTTCGATAGTAGTGTGACAAGAGCCAACGCTAGCCCGCAGAGTAAGTGATGTATGCGCATAAATGACAACCAATTCGTTAACGATGAGGCAAACAAACTACAGGGAATTGCGCTACCAACCAATGAAGATTGAGTGCACACTTGCATCGTACTCATTGCCAAGTGTTATATTTGTAGCAATGCAGTACAACACCAATTGGAACAACACTATGACAAAAGCAGCAGTTACAGAGATTCTGAGCAACAAGGAACTTTCTCAAGGGCGCAATATCGCTATCATATTGGGTGCTTCTTTGTTTATTGCTGCAATGGCTCAACTCGAAGTGCCTATGTTTCCTGTGCCAATTACTGGACAAACGCTAGCAGTTTTACTTGTAGGCATGATTTTGGGACCAGTGCGCGGAGCAGCAGCGGTTGTAGCGTATCTCCTTGAAGGCTTGGCTGGCTTGCCGGTATTTGCGGGTTTCAGTAGTACATCAGCTCTCTTTGGGCCAACGGCAGGATACCTACTTGGTTTTGTACCAGCTGCATATCTCGCAGGATTCATAGCTGAAAAATCGAAGCACACCATTCTTGGTCTCACTGTAGCTGGAGCTGTCTCAACGGCAGTGATATTTGCTTGTGGACTCGCCTGGTTGATGCCTTTTGTGTCTTCGGATGTACTCGCTGTTGGTTTGTTGCCTTTCCTTCCAGGTGCGGTGTTGAAAATGGTAGCAGCAGCGGGTATTGCTTACGGAGTTATGCGCAAGTAATACGTTTGCGAATGTGGTTTGTAGCAAGTAGTTTGTTGGGTCAATACCTCAACAACTACTGGAAGTTTTCGGTATGAAAAAACTAGTCCTCATTGCGATTGCTTGCTGTGCAGTTGTGATTGCTCAAGCCCAAAATGGCAAGCTTGCAGAGAATGAAAAACTTACCATGCAAGAGCAACAAGCCAAAGCCGCTGCAATGGCGGCTCCTGGCCCACAGCACAAGATTCTCGAAAAACTCGCCGGAACGTGGAATGTATCCATGAGCTATTGGATGGCGCCAGGGCAACCCGCCACCACATTTGACTATCAGCAAACTTCGAAGATGATTATTGGTGGACGCTTCCTGCAGTCAAACACCGATGCAGAGTTCATGGGACAGCCGATGTCTACGATATCCATCATGGGATTCGACAGACGTCACAATGTATTTACAACGTATGGCTGTGACTCGTGGGGTACGTATTGCGTAGCAGCTAGCGGTCCCAAAGAAGGCAATGTGATTACGATGTATGGAGAAGACGAGGATCCGATACTCGGTCATACTCAGAAGTACAACATGGTATGCACATTGATAGACAGAGATACCTACAAGTGGGAGATCTATTTTATAGATATGGTACCGGGTGTGAAAGAATTCAAGATGGTTGAAATGGTTGCGAAGAGGGCAAAGTAATGGCAACAATGCAAGAAATAAGTGAGCGCGAATACAAGCTGATGCAAGAAGCGCAAGAAGTTATGAAGCTGCGTCAACAATTAGATCCAGAGCCAGTTGAGAATTATGTGTTTGATACTCCCAATGGCGAAGTAACCCTTTCAGAGCTGTTTGGCGAGCAAGACGATTTAATTGTTGTGCACAACATGGGCAAGGGATGCAAATATTGCAGTCTATGGGCAGATGGATTTAGCAGCTTGAACAATCAGTTGCAATCTCGAGCAAAGTTTGTTGTTTCTTCTCCTGATTCGCCAGAGGTACAAGCCAGCTTTGCGGCCGACAGAAAGTGGAAATTCCCGATGGTGAGTACGCACAACTCGACATTTACAAAAGACATGGGTTTTAAGACCGACAGAGGCTACATGCCAGGTGTAAGCGCATTTCACAAAGACGGGGACACAATTGTGCGCACCGGCTGGTCTTGGTTTGGCCCGTATGACCTCTACTCGTCACCTTGGCATCTTTTTGGGTTGCTCAAGGACGGCGTCAACGACTGGCAACCACTCAACAATGAAGAAGCCGCAGCACAGGCGTAACCGCATACACAATATTAGCGCAGACGATGACTCACGGATTATCCGCACAACTACACTCAAATTCTCTTAGACTAACGGGGCACATTCCTTGGGGAGACGGGGCACGCCCCGTCTCTACATTTGTTTCGTTTCATGTTGGTTTCATGAATCGCTGCGTTTGATGTTTAAAGGGCATGTACGAGGCATTGATAAGTGTAGAGACGCGGCATGCCGCGTCTCATGAAAAATCTGCAAACCAATATTCAACGTATCAAACCGAGACGGGGCGCAAACCGACGGGAGACGGGGCACGCCCCGTCTCTACATTTGTTTCGTTTCATTATGAATACCTGTGTGGGTACGATAGATGCCCGCTAGGGCATAGTTTCTTAGCCCAAGGTGAACGAGCGCTAGCGAGTGTAACCCTGGGTAGGCAACCTCTCCCCCCCCCCTTTCTTCCTCGTTCGTACCCGTAAGGGTATCATTCAAGCAAAATGTGTAGTGTTATTGTACTATCCTTTGAAGCAAGCACAGACAAAACTCGTTG
>JAUHYX010000304.1 GCA_030426285.1 bacterium | reverse complement strand
CAAGGCCGAGGTTCCTGGACCGGTGGCAGACAAACTGACGCCTAGAATTACCGAAACCGCCAAGATTCTCTGGGGAGTGTATGTGCTCATGACATTCGTGCAAGCTGCTCTGTTGTGGATTGGTGACATGAGTTTATTCGACGCACTCTGCCACTCCTTTAGTACCCTAGCTACAGGCGGTTACAGCACCAACAATGCCAGTATTGCCGGATTTCAAAGCAGCTATATTCACTGGGTCATTATTTTCTTCATGATCGCGGCTGGAACCAATTTTGCGCTGCACTTTCGCTTTATTCGTGGCGACTACGGGTCGTACTGGCGCAATAGCGAGTTTCGGTTTTATTTGATGATTATCGCCGCAGTTGGCATCGTTATTGGCATGGATGTGTACTTCCTGCAAGGAGAGGGAGTGGATATCACGATTCGAGACACACTGTTTCAAATTGCCGCCATTCTCACCACCACTGGATTTGCTAGCGCAGACTATGAGCAATGGTCACTTGTGTCACAAATGCTGCTGTTCTTGCTCATGTTTGTCGGTGGTTGTGCCGGTTCAACAGGTGGTGGCATGAAGGTGATTCGCATTTATATCCTCATCAAGTTTATTTTTTCTGAATTCGTTCGATTGGTACATCCACAAGCAGTTGTTCCCGTGCGCATCGGCGACATCGTCGTTCCCCGCAAAGTACTCGTCAATATCTTCGGCTTTTTCGCAGTGTTTATGATGTTTTATGTCATTGGGGTAATTCTTATGAGTGCTTTGGGGCAGGATTTTGCAACATCCATTTCCATTGTTGTTGCCACGCTCGGCAATGTTGGTCCTGGATTAGGGACTATAGGGCCAACTGAAAACTATGCACATCTGCCTGTTGCCGCAAAATGGGCATGTTCGTTCTTCATGCTACTCGGTCGCCTTGAGATTTTCACGGTTATTATTCTTCTGTCGCCTCGATTCTGGAATAAATAGGAACCCGGCACGTGGAAAACAACTCGCAGCATCACAAACGTCGCCGTCCCAACATCATCTTTCTGTTGGGAAACAGTCGTGTGAACTACACACTCATTCTGTTTTTGTCGCTACCAGTTGTTGGTACTGTTGGCTATATGCTCACCGAAGGGTGGAGCTGGCTCGATGCGCTGTACATGACCATTATTACCGTGACGACAATTGGATACGGTGAGGTGCATCAGCTTTCCGAATCTGGTAGGATTTTTACGATTTTCTTTGTGCTGTTTGGTGTCAGTACAGCCCTGTACATGCTCACCAAACTCGCAGAAATTTATTTGCGAACTGATTACATACTCGATCGCTACAACAGGAGGAAACGCAAGTCGATGAACAACCATTTTATCGTATGCGGCTATGGTCGAACAGGTCGCCGAATCGTAGAAGATTTGCAAGACATTGGCAAAGATGTCGTGGTAGTCGAACGCAATGAAGAGATTGTAAGAGAACTTGTGCGCAACGGCATCACAACAATTGGTGGAGATGCCGCTGAAGAAAGTGTGTTGCACCAGGCAGGCATAGAAAAAGCCAGCGGCATGGCCACGACGCTTGACTCGGATGCTAGTAATGTGTTTGTTGTACTGACAGCGCGAACATTGCGACCGGATCTGAATATTGTAGCGCGCGCCGAAGAAGCCCATGCTATGCCGAAATTGAAACGCGCAGGCGCAAATGGTGTATTGTCGCCGTACGAAATTGGTGCCATGCGAATTACGCATATGTTGATGCGCGGGAACTTGTTGGACAGCTTTGAGCTAGTGGCCAATCGCACGTCGTTGGAAGTTGGCATTGAAGAATTTGAAATTGATCCCGGAAGCCCTGCGAGTGGCAAATCGCTCAGTGAGCTCAATGTTCGCGAAGCGTTGAACGCCAATGTGTTGGCACTCAAAACCGCTGATGGTGAATTGCAGTTTCCACCGGATCCGTCGACAATCTTACAAGCGGGCACAACCATCATTGTCGCTGCAAAAATGACAGACCTGTTGCGCCTGAGAGAACTTACGGACAAATGACAATTGTGAAGGATTCACACTCATGGAAGAAAAAAAAGATATCGAATGGCTGCTGCGCAAACGCGAAGAGTTCAGAAAAAACAGACCAGATCTCAAGCTCATGGATTCTGGATTGCAGGACTATGAACAGCAACAAGCCAAAATCAAGGAAGCTCAAGATCGTCGAGACCTGATCAACATGAAGCAGGAAGTTATTCAGCAGAAAGGACACAATGATCCCAAGGGACTAGCAAAGCTCTTGCAGAAGGCTTATCGCAAGTCACCATAGAGGTTCACTTACGACGTAATGGCACAATCTATAGATATTTCAGAACCGCGTGAACTTGTTCAAATTGCTGAGTTGGCTGAACAACACGGCATCGAAATTCTCGTCGTGGGCGGCTTTGTGCGCGACTCTTTTTTAGGTAGAGATCGAAAAGATATAGACATCACAGTTATTGGCAATGCTCTGGATTTCGCCCACATAGTTGCTCGTGCATTTGGGGCAAAGATTGTTGTATACGAACGTTTCCGTACCGCCCTTGTTCCAATTGGCGACTTGCATGTGGAGTTTGTGGGAACGCGCAAGGAAGAATACGAGGAACACTCGCGCAAGCCCATTGTCACTGAAGGAACTCTCGAAGACGATATCAAACGCCGTGACTTTACCGTGAATGCCATGGCGGCAGTGCTGAGCTCAACAGGAAAAGCTGAAATAGTTGACATGTTCAATGGTTGGGACGACCTGCAAAACGGGGTGCTTCGCACGCCTCTTGAACCGTCGGTCACTTTTTCCGACGATCCACTCCGCATGATGCGCGCAGCGCGTTTCGCCTCGCAACTTGGCTTCCAGGTGGTACCAGAAGCACTCGCCGCTATAGAAAACATGGCCGATCGTATCAGCATCGTT
>JAUHYX010000066.1 GCA_030426285.1 bacterium | reverse complement strand
TGAAAATCACTACGCAGGCATCGCTGTCAGTTCGAGCCAATGACATCATATCTCGGTCGATCGGGTCTGTACTGACTACTTTTTGCTTGGCATTGAATTTGCGAAGCGCCTGCCATCTTGACTTGAGCTGTGCGGCTTGCTCAAACTTTTGCTCGGCCGCAAGTTCCATCATTCGCTGCTGCAGCAAGTCTTCCAGATACCTCGACTTTCCCTTCAATACATTCACAGCATGGTCAATAAATTCTCGATATTCATCCTGCGAAATACGTCCTTCACATGGTCCGAGACAATTGCCGATTTGGAAGTCGAGGCACACCTGAATTTTCTGCGCATCGATTACTTCTTGATTGATAACATAATCACATGACCGAATTGGCAACATCGAGCGTATGGTCTTGAGCATATACTTCATTTCGCCAGAGCTTGTATATGGACCAAAATACTTTGAGCCATCGCGTACAATCGTTCGAGTACTGAAAATACGTGGGTAAGGCTCATTGGTCACGCGGATATACGGGAATGTCTTGTCGTCCTTCAGCAGAATATTGTACTTGGGAGAATTCTCCTTGATCAATGTGTTTTCGAGAATCAGCGCCTCGATATTGCTGTCGGTCACAACAACTTCCACATCCACGATATGCTTCACGAGCGCTTTAGTTTTCGCGTCTACTGGGCGCGATTTCTGAAAATACTGTCGAACTCGATTGCGCAACGACTTGGCCTTGCCGACATAGATAATCTCGCCATGCTCATTCTTGAATTGATACACGCCGCTCTTTGTGGGCAGGCCGGAGAGCTTTTGTTGCAACTCGTCGGACATTACAAATTTCCACCTTGAGGCTTGATGTGAACTTCTTCTAGCATAGCATTTGGTTGTTGCAGGCAAAAAGCGAGGGTTTCGACAATTGACTCAGCCACAGAAGATGCTTCCATCATTTCTGCACCGCGTTCAGCGAGCATGTCGGCACTCCAAATATTTGACTTCGTAGCGCCCACAAAAAAGTCAATGACCTTCACACCATCAGCTCGGACTTCAGCCCGCAGCGAACGCGATACTCCCAACAATCCCATCTTTGAAGCGCTGTAACCGGTACAACCTGGAAACACATCTGTTGAGGCAACAGAGTTCATGTGAGCTACAATACCAGACTTGCGAGCGACCATCGATGGCATGGCCAACCGCGATAAAAACCAAGGTGCCCTCAAGTTCACGTCAATCATGCGCTCAAATTCAGCCTCAGTGAGTTCATTGATTGCCGCAAACGCACCAACTCCCGCATTGTGAAACACAATATCGGGACAACCCTGCTGCAACAGCATATCGTTCCACGCACCTTGTACTTGCTCCTTGCTCACAACATCTACATCCACAATTGTCATGAGCTCTGGTGCCGCTGCATCTGCCAACACCGACTGCGACGCGGTCCTACTCCACGCTACAACACGCCAACCGCGTTGCAAAGATTGCCTCGCTACCTCAAGCCCAATTCCAGAAGAAGCGCCAGTGATAAGTATGCACGGTTGTTGAGAATGTTCCATTTTTACCTCGATCATTGAATGCAACACAAACATACGGAAAGCCAGTCATACAAGCATTTCTACCTTTCACAGTATTCACTTCTCGCTGTATGTTGCACCCGCAGTTCCGCAAATAGGCCTCGATTCACTTGGAAGAGAGAGCGTGCTGCAGTAGTTTTGTAGTTTGTTCAAAAATGTACGAGTGCCATGAGTAGGCTTTGGAAGGACTCAGTCCAAGACCAACACATCGAGCAGTTAAAGAGAACTGAAAAAGTACCGGATCACATTGCTTTCATTATGGATGGCAATGGTAGATGGGCTGTAGACCGCGGTTTGCCGCGGGTTGCAGGGCACAAAGAGGGTATAAACAGTGTGCGAGAGATCGTGAAAGCGAGCTCAAATCTAGGTGTCAAGTACGTTACTTTGTATGCCTTCTCCATGGAAAATTGGCGTCGACCTTCTAAAGAGGTCAACTTCCTCATGGATTTACTCTTGCGCTATCTTCGCGACGAGCTCGACGAATTGCATGCCAATAATGTTCGTTTGCAAGCCATTGGTAAAATCAATGCTTTGCCAAAGAAAGTGCAACAACAATTGCATGAGAGCATGGAGGTGATGAAAGACAACACCGGGCTTACGCTGGTATTGGCACTTTCTTATTCAGCTCGTTGGGATATTGTGCGCGCAGTACAAACCGCAGCACTTGATGTTCGCAGAGGCAAACTCTCACCTGAAGACATCACCGAAGACCTGTTTAGCACATTTTTGCAAACCAAAGAATTTCCTGATCCTGACCTCGTCATCAGAACGAGCGGCGAAATGCGCCTCAGCAATTTTTTGCTTTGGGAAGCCGCATACTCTGAATTGTTCGTAACAGAACGTTTTTGGCCAGAGTTTAGAAAAGAGCAGCTGTTCGAAGCACTCGACGACTATGTTGGCAGAGAACGGCGTTTTGGCAAAACATCGAGTCAGGTCAATGAACAAGTACAACAATCAGTGAAGGATAAGATCCTGAATGTCTTTCGAAAGTAAGCTACGCTTGTCACTTCGCTCTCTTCTGCTGTGTATTCCGGCACTGTTAGCGCTCACTGCATTTGCAACGGCGCAAATTCCGGATGTTAGGACAGTTAAAGTTCTCGACATCCGCGTTGAAGGGAATACATATGTAGAATCCCCTACCGTGATAGCTATAGCAGGCTTGCAGCGCGGCATGGAGATCATCGTCACGAAAGATTTGGTGCCAACATCGCGCACGCAAGACGTACTCCGCAACGCCATAAAGAGTCTGTGGGCTCGCAAGCAGTTTTCTGATGTTCACGTTTCAATCTCTCGCATGACAGATGCCGGTGCTTTTTTGCTCATCGAAGTTCAGGAATATCCGCGACTGCAAGACATCGTGATTTCCGGGAATGACGACCTCTCAGATCGCGATATACGCGAAGCGATTGACCTGTATCGCGGCGAGCTTTTAACCCCCTATGGGGCACAACGAGCTGCAAATCGCGTGTTGGAACTGTACCGCGAAGACGGAAAACCATTCACTTCGGTACAACACGAAATTCGCGAAGCAGACACGGCCGATTACCGCGACCTGTACATCACAATCGATGAAGGTGGTGACTTTTGGGTGCGCAGCATCAAGGTAGAAGGCAATCAATTTTTTGAAGCTGATGACTTGATTGATCAATTCGACGAAACAAAAACGACGTCGTGGATAGAATTCTGGGCTTCCGACGAATTCAACCAAGAGCTGTACGAAACTGACAAAAAACTGATAGAAAAGTACTTTCAGTCCGAAGGATTTCTCGACGGTGTTGTCACCGGCGATGAAGTGCTTTTTGATACTGCCAACGAAGCAGTTGATATCACTGTTTTTGTAGAAGAAGGACAGCAATACTTTGTTCGCAATGTCGAATTCGATGGCAACATTACATTTCCAGATGTCATTTTGCAATCGAGATTGCGCGTTGATTCTGGCGATGTTGCTGACTGGGTCAAGATTCAGGCAAACTGTTTGGCAAATGAAGATCAAACAGAGATATCGGGTTTGTACATGGATCGCGGCTTTCTCGCTGTTCGTGTTGAACCATCGTATGCAAAAGTGTTTGGCACGGATTCAATAGACGTCAAGGTGCGCATTTCTGAAAACAATCAGTTTAAGGTGCGCAAAGTCGAGATTGTTGGAAATACCAAGACTTACGACAAGGTTATTCGACGTGAACTATTCACGCGCCCGGGTGACTTTTTCAATCGCGCAGCACTCATCCGCAGCATCCGTGCTCTTGGAGTCCTCAACTATTTTAACCCTGAAAAGTTGCAGCCCGACGTAAAGCCTGTCTCCGAAGATGAAGTTGATGTCGTTTTTGCTGTGGAAGAAAAATCTTCCGACACATTCAACGCATCTGTCGGTTTTCAAGGGTCAGCAGGGGTTGTTGGATCAATTGGCATCACGCTCAACAATTTTAGTCTAGCTGAGCCATTGACCGGTGGCGCTGGACAAGTTTTGAACTTCAACTGGCAATTTGGCGGCAATAATTCTTATCAGGAGTTTTTGCTCAATTTCACAGAACCATGGTTGTTTGACGAACCAACAACAGTGGGTTTCAATTTATTTGACCAGCAAATTCGCTATACATATGACGTGCGCCGCACTGGTATTTCAGCAAATATTGGCCGCCGTTTCCGCTGGCCCGACGACTACTTCCGCGGCGATTGGCGAGTTCAGTATCAGCGTATTAACAACAAGGACGAAAGCCCGAACTACGTTACTGGTGTCAGCCAAGAGGTTTCCTTGCGTCAAACATTCTCGCGCGTGAGTTTGGACAATGCCATTTTCCCTACTGACGGAACGCGTTTGGCACTTTCAACACAGTTTGCTGGCGGGTCTGTTGGCCTTGGCAATGTTGACTACCTGAAAAATGAATTGACTTTGGACATGTATAGTCCAATCTCGCGCTTCGGTGAGTCTAACTCGCTCGTTCTCTACTTGAGCTCCTTCATGGGATATGTGACCGGCATTGAAGACGACACAACGATCCCAGTGTACGAATGGTACCATATGGGTGGAAACGGGTTTGGGCAGGCATACTTGACTCCTCTGCGCGGTTATCCAGACGACGCCATTGGACCGCGCGGTGCAAATGGTCAGATACTTGGTGGAAAAGTTATCTCGCGATATGTTGCAGAACTGCGCTTTTCTGTTGCCATGAATCCTATACCCATTTACTTGTTGGGATTTGCAGAAGCAGGAAATGTTTGGGGTGGTTTATCCCAATTTGACCCATTCGACCTCAAACGCTCTGCCGGTGCGGGTATTCGCATAATGTTGAACCCAATCGGTTTGATTGGATTCGACTATGGCTTTGGTTTTGACAATGTGCTCGACCGCGGTGCATCCAATGGCTGGGAATTCCACTTCCAGTTTGGACGATAAAACAAGACAATAGCGCAGAAACTCGTAACTTGCGCGATTGACCAGTACAAATGACACTATACATACACACATAGAATCATAGGATTATCAACATGAACATTCGCACTACACTAGCCTTTGCCGTTCTTTTTTTCGTGGGGTTTGGTACTCTAACGCAAGCTCAGAACTTAAAAATCGGCGTGGTGAATTACGAAAAGATCGTTGAAGAATTACCTGAAACAAAAGAAGTTCGATTGCAGCTTGAAGCATTTGAAAAGAGTTTACAAGACACGCTCAACATGTATCAACAAACACTCACCACAGAAGTTGAGGCATTTCAAGCACAGCAGGATATGATGACTGCAGAAGGTAAGAAGCAAAAGCAAGAAGAACTGCAGAACCAGCAGCAACAGCTTGTGATGTTCAGACAGTCAGCTAATATGCGTTTGCAGCAAAAACAACGCGAATTGTTGCAGCCAATCTTGCAAAAAATTGAAGCCGCAATAGCGAAACTCGCCAAAGAAGAAGGTCTGGACTTGGTACTCAATTCTGGTGGCGCTTCTAGCATGGTTTTGCACGCAGCTGAAAAAATTGACTACACATTCCGCGTCATCGACGGATTGAAAAGACAATAGGATACTACGCCATGACTCGTCTCACAGCACACATAGCGGCTTTGTTTGTTCTGATAGGTACTGTTGCATTTGCCCAAACTAAAGTAGGGTACGTTGCTACGGATGTAATTCGCGACAGGTTGCCTGCAGCTCAGCAGGCTGAAAAGCAGCTTGAAACGATAACGGCGGAATGGAAAAAAGAACTCGATGACAAACGCACGGCCATCGATAGGTTGCGCAATGATATTGAGAAGAACAGGCTTATCTGGTCAGACAGCGAACGCGTAGAAAAGCAACAGCTACTGGAACGTCTGATCCGCGAGCGTGAGCAGTTTGCTAAAGACAAGTTTAACGCGGGTGGAGAATTTGACATTCGCGTGAGAGAATTGTATCAGCCAATTGAAGAAAAAATCGCGGCCGCAATTCAAGAAGTTGCTCTCACTGAAGGTTTCGACATGATCTGGGACAAGAGCAAGCATCCTCTCGTGTATGTTAATCCCAAGTACGACATCACGGTAAAAGTGATGGAACGGCTTGAGATTGATGTAGCGGATTTGCGTGAGAAATGGGAAAAGCAAGTCGAAAGTACGCCTCAGAACGAGGACGAGGACGACCGACCACGTCGACGCAGACGCAGGCGCCCATCTACCGAACAGATCGACAATCAACAGGAACGACCTGCCGACCCGGGTAGTTCTGGCTCTGAAATTCTCAAGCCCGAGGAAAAATAAGTAGTAGCACACCATGCAGTTTTCTTTGTCCATACGCGAAATTCACAACATAACAGGTGGCACCATTCAAGGTGACAGCTCCGTTGTTATATCTGGAATCAACAAGATTGAAACTGCGCAGCCTGGTGAAATCACGTTTTTGGGCGCTGCAAAATTTGAAAAGTTTCTTGACCAGTCACGCCCGTCTTGTATTCTCTTGCATTCAGATCGGGAGTGCCCGGGTCACATCCCTGCTTCTATACATGTAGACAACCCGTATGAAGCGTATCTCGCTCTGCTTCAACATGTAGAATCGCTGCGCAGAAGTGACATGCGTGGGATTGATCCTTCTGCTATTGTGCACGCATCAGCCACGATAAGTGACTCTGCGTTCATAGGGCCTGGAGCAATTGTCGGAGCTGATTGCACGATTGGTGAGCGATGCACTGTGCATGCAGGTGTTGTGCTGTATAGCAATTGTCAAATTGGCGATGATACCATTCTACACAGCAATGTTACATGTTATCACGACACAAGCATTGGGAAACACTGCGTCATTCAAAGCGGTGCAGTCATTGGTGGTGATGGCTTTGGTTTTGTGGAACGTGCCGATAAGTCCTTTGTGCGCATACCGCAGATAGGCAATGTTGTAATAGGTGACTGGGTTGATATTGGTGCCAATACAACCGTAGATCGTGCAGCCTTGGGCTCTACAGTAATTGGCAATGGCGTAAAGATTGACAATCTGGTACAAATAGCTCATAATGTTGAGTTGGGCGACCATACCGCAGTTGTGGCCCATGTAGGCATTTCGGGAAGCACCAAGATCGGCAAATACAATCGCATTGCAGGTCAGGTTGGGATCGTAGGGCACATTGAAACTGCCGACGATGTCGTGGTTGAGGCCCAGTCTGGTGTCGGAAAGAGCATTGACAAAGCAGGCAGGTATTTTGGTTCTCCGGCCATACCTGCACGCCAGGGTATTCGGGTAGAAATGGCCAAGAAACAACTGCCCGATTTGTTGAAACAGGTTAGAGACCTGAAAAAAGAAATTGAAGATCTGAAGAGGAATCACTCCGAAGAATCTTAAGTTATGTGTATCTGAATTGAAGGTGTGTGTGTTCAACCCCTTCACAACAGATGCTCTCCGTTGTACAACGAGATTACTGTTATGGCTGATAAACAGCGCACTATAGCGTCCGTGGTTTCATTTGAAGGTATCGGACTACACACTGGCAATCCATCTAAAATCACGTTTCATCCTGCCCCTGAAGACTACGGGTACAGGTTTGTGCGTTCGGACTTAGATGGTTCACCAGAAATTCCAGCACTTGTGGAAAATGTCAAGGATATCTCCCGCGGAACCAACCTCGCTGTTGGCAATGCCGAAGTGTATACCGTTGAGCATGTTCTATCTGCTTTGGTTGGATTAGAAATTGACAATTGCAGAATTGAGCTTACTGCGAATGAACCACCTGTTGGTGATGGCTCTTCAAAACCCTTTGTAGATACACTGCTCGGAGCTGGCACAAAAGAACAGCAAGCTGAGCGCAAGTATTTGCGCGTCGACGAAATCACGCGTTACACAGACGAAGCTCGCGGCATCGACATGGTAGCGCTACCGCACGACGACTTCCGTGTTACCGTGATGATCGACTACAGCAATCCAGCACTGGGTAGTCAGCACACGGGTTTGTTTGATCTCAAGAAAGAATACATAAATGAGTTCAGCAGCGCGCGTACATTCTGTTTTCTCACCGAAGTCGAGGCATTGCGCGAGCAAGGACTCATTCGCGGCGGCAACCTCGACAATGCAATTGTAATTGTCGATAAGGACATGTCTGAGCTTCAACTACGAGAATTCGCAGATAGCTTTGGAGTCGCGGAAGGAATCACTCTTGGCAACTCCGGTTTGTTGAACAACAACAAAATGCGTTACAAGAATGAGCCAGCACGACATAAAGTAGTTGATATTCTCGGCGACCTTGCCCTCGTTGGAGCTCCAATAAAAGCACAGATTTTGGCTGCCCGACCGGGACACTATGCCAATATTGAACTCGCAAGAAAATTGCGCGAGCTCTTTTTGTCGCAGCAACCTGCTGAGGCAACATTGGTACCTGAAGACCAGGCACAGCTTGATGTCAATGCCATTATGGGCATTGTTCCGCATCGCTACCCTTTTCTTCTCGTCGACAGAATTGTCGATTACGACCGCAATTCAGACACTGTAACTGGCATTAAAAACGTCACTATCAACGAGCCCTTTTTTCAAGGTCATTTTCCTGGTTACCCGGTTATGCCTGGCGTCTTGATTGTTGAGGCAATGGCACAAGTGGGTGGTTTGTTGACCCTCAACACCGAAGGAACCAAACCAGGTGATTTGGCATTCTTGATTGGCGTGAACAATGCTCGTTTTCGCAAGCAAGTTGTGCCAGGTGACCAGTTGAGAATGGAAGTAACACTTGCCGGAAAAAGACTCAACACTTGTAGCCTAAAAGCCAAAGCATCGGTTGATGGAAAGGTAGTTGCACAAGCAGATATCATGGTCGCGGTAGTTCCGCAAGAATCTTGAGACAGGTATTATTACAGTGGTACACCCTACAGCACTAGTTTCTAACGAAGCTCAACTTGGAGAAAATGTTGTCATCGGCGCCGGAGCAATAATTGAGGGCGACGTTGTTATTGGCGACAATTGTGAGATTAGACCGTATGCTATGATTTGTGACGGAGCACGCCTCGGTGATAATTGCAAGGTGTTCTCACATGCCGTCATTTCTTCTGAGCCTCAAGACTTGAAATACGAAGGAGAGCGTACATTCGTTGAGATTGGCGCCAACTCAACAATTCGAGAGTACGTAACAATTAACCGCGGCACCAATGCTGACGGTACTACTTCCGTGGGCACAAACTGTTTGATTATGGCATACTGTCATATTGCACATGATTGCAGTATCGGCGATCACGCTATCATGTCGAACGCCTCCCATCTTGCCGGCCATGTACATATTGGCAACCACGTTACTATTGGTGGTGATACCCTCATTCACCAGTTTGTACATGTCGGTGACTATATCATGACTGGTGGCGGAACAAAACTGGTAAAAGATCTCTGCCACTATCTACTTGTTGATGGTCATCCAGTTCGAGTCGCTGGTGTCAACAAAATTGGCCTGAGACGCAAAGGGTTTGATGAATCCGACATTCAGGAGATCATCCGATTTTACAAACTTATTTTTCGCTCCGGATATCATGTCAGCGATGGAATCAAAGCTTGGCAAGATTTAGGATTGAGCAATGAGTATGTGCAGAAGTGTATCGACTTCATCGCAAAGAGCGGACGGGGCATTCACAGAATGAAATCGGAGTAACGCAACGTATGTGCGGTCGCTACACCATGTTCACGAAACGGACGGAACTTGAAGAGCGTTTTGATGCAGAAACACTCGCCGATGACTTTCCTGAAACATACAATGCTTGTCCCGGCCAATACCTCCCTATTATTTCTCAAAAACGCAAAATTGGATTGTTCCATTGGGGTCTCATCCCTTCGTGGGCAAAAGATGCTTCGATGTCGAGCAAGATGATTAACGCGCGCAGCGAGACAATGGCCGAAAAGCCTTCGTATCGACGTTCTTTTAAAGAGAGGCGTTGTGTTGTACCAATGAATGGTTTTTACGAGTGGCACAAACGCGGCACAATTAGCACCCCTCACTTTATTCATCGCCCCAACAACGAAGTGTATTTTTGTGCCGGCTTGTGGGAATCTTGGCGCAGGCCAGAAACGGATGAGCACGTACTCTCGTTCACAATCTGCACCAAAGAAAGCAACAGATTTATGCGAGATCTGCACCACCGCATGCCGGTGATACTCTCGGATACGAACTGCGATACTTGGTTGAATCCAGAGAGCACCGCGGATGAACTCATGGAACTTGCAGCAGCCTACACTCCTGATGATTATCTCTTAGAGCACGAAGTAAATATTGCTGTAAACTCACCCTCAAACAACCATCCTGGTTTGATCGA
The DNA here is from genome assembly GCA_030426285.1 of bacterium. GTDB lineage: Bacteria > Bacteroidota > Ignavibacteria > Kapaibacteriales > UBA7675 > JAUHYX01. The sequence goes on along the minus strand of JAUHYX010000066.1, from coordinate 4,925 downwards.
AAATCAAGACTTAACTCTGCTCTAGTTTTCACCTACGAATTGCCGTGTTTCGCCAGATCCTGCAAGAATTCACGCAATTCAAGCTCCAAGCTCGATTTCAAATCTCGAATTTCATCGCACACAGGAATAAACTCGCTTAAATAGCCTTCCAAGAGCTTTTTATTCTGAGCAAACGAACTATCTGCTCCACCGAGCGACTCTTTTACCCAATCCAAAAATGTCCTTCTCACGGGCGTTGCATCTAATTTTGAAAGTGGCGCATTCATGAGATCGGGATTCATTTCGATTTCATTGAGCAAGTCGTGAAAACCGAGAAGAACTTTGAGCTGTGAAAAGCCATTGGAAACAGAAAGTGTGTTGACGAGTGAGGAATACGACTTTTTGAACAAATTTTCGTGTTCTTCCATACCTAAAGTTGCAAACACAGCTACTGACTCGGCAACATCCTCCATCACAACTGAACTTCTCCCCTGCATAAATGCATGCGCCCGCAACATATCAACCGCTTTTGCTTGCTTTCGAGGTGATATGTAAAATTCACCTACTCCCGGTTGCTTGCGATCTTTTTCTGCCCTGATGCGAGCGTACTCATAATGCCCGGCCACGAGATTCAAGAAATACAGCACATCGGACGGCACAGAAATGTCAATTTCGCTCTTACCACCCACAATGTTGGTCCACTGCTGCAAGTCGCTATATGGAATTGATGTCGTCGGCGCAGCAATGTCTCCAGAGTGCGTCAGGTATTTTCGTCCAATGCGATACTGCACATAGGGATTCTTGTCCGGCAAGATCACCGCTTGAAATAGAAATCTATCCAGAACGGCTTCAGTTATTTCGCTAACGCGCAGGTAGTTTGTAGCTGCAAACACCGAATGAATGCTGGCATCTACTTGCTGTGTTCCGCGCGACAACCTGCGCTCATTGAGCAATGACAGCAGCGCGCGCAGGGTAAAGTCATTGGCATCAAAAATCTCGTCGATAAACCCAAACTCACTCTCAACCAACGACCCAGTTGTATTGTGAGTCATATGACCTTTCTTGAGTTGCTCTATGTCGAGGCCGCCAAAATATGTATCTGGCTGTTGTTCTTTACTGGCTTGCACCTTGAACACCCGCTGCCCTGTAAACACAGAAAACACCTGGTCGGCCAATAGCGTCTTGCCAGCACCGGTTCTACTCTGCAGCAGCAGATGCTCTCCGGTTAGCAACGCGTACATCGCCTGCCTGACAACGCGTTTTCGATTGATCAACCTACCGTTGATAAAGCGTTCTGCGCTCAGCAGTTTTGCTGCGGCGGCTTCGATTGTCTGATGGGACTCCAATGCACACTTCCGAAGATTTTTTTGAAAATCTGTCTGTATTTAAGTAATTTTGGATTCTCTTTTAAACCGAAAATTCGGTTTGTGAAGAGTTCCTCAGAGACATGGCTTAAAGCTAAAAAGAAAATACAATGTTTACCAACCTCTATCAGGTTTTTCTCTATGAATCAAGGTAAGATAGTCCAGGTGATCGGACCGGTTGTCGACGTTGAGTTTAACGAAGGTCAGCTACCGAATATCCTCAATGAAATTCAGATTGAACGCACATCTGTGGACACAGGTGAGAAGGAAACATTGATCTGTGAAGTTCAGCAGCACCTCGGTGAATCTCGTGTTCGCGCGATTGCCATGGACTCTACAGACGGCCTCACGCGTGGGATGCCTGTTTCAGATACTGGACGTCCCATTTCCGTTCCAGTTGGAGAAAACGTACTCGGACGCCTGATCAATGTAACAGGTAAACCAATTGATGAAGCTGGTCCTATCAAGACTGATAAATACTTCCCTATTCACCGCCCAGCTCCTAAGTTCGTTGAGTATTCAACGCAGAAGGAAATGCTCGAAACAGGAATCAAGGTTATTGACTTGATTCAGCCATTTACCAAAGGTGGTAAAATTGGTTTGTTTGGTGGTGCGGGTGTAGGTAAAACAGTTATCATCCAAGAATTGATCAACAACATCGCCAAGCAACACGGTGGTTATTCTGTGTTTGCAGGTGTTGGTGAGCGCACGCGTGAAGGAAATGACCTTTACCGCGAAATGAAAGAAGCCGGTGTTTTGGAAAAAACATCTCTCATCTTCGGTCAGATGAACGAACCACCTGGAGCACGTGCTCGTGTGGCTCTTACTGGTCTTGCCGTAGCTGAGTACTTCCGCGATGAAGAAGGTCGTGACGTGTTGTTGTTTGTTGATAATATCTTCCGCTTTACTCAGGCTGGCTCTGAAGTGTCTGCACTTCTCGGTCGTATGCCTTCAGCCGTGGGTTATCAACCAACATTGGCTACTGAGATGGGTGCATTACAAGAGCGTATTGCATCTACAGTAAAAGGATCGATTACATCAGTTCAGGCTGTATATGTTCCTGCGGATGACTTGACAGACCCTGCCCCGGCAAACACATTTGCCCACCTCGATGCAACAACAGTGCTTTCTCGTTCAATTGCTGACCTTGGTATTTATCCGGCTGTGGATCCATTGGATTCTACTTCTCGTATCATGGATCCGCTGATTGTAGGACAAGAACATTACGAAACGGCATCTCGAGTGAAGCAGATGTTGCAATCGTACAAAGATTTGCAAGACATCATCAACATCCTCGGTATGGATGAATTGAGTGATGAAGATAAATTGACAGTGCACCGTGCACGCCGTGTTCAGCGTTTCTTCTCTCAGCCATTCCACGTGGCAGAACAGTTCACAGGTATTCCTGGAACATATGTAAAAACAGAAGACACAATTGCTGGATTTAAGGCGATCATCGACGGTGAGGTTGACGATCTTCCAGAATCGGCCTTCGCTTACGTTGGCTCTCTCGATGAAGCAAAAGCAAAAGCGAAAAAGTCGTAACTACCTCGTCACAACAGTAAAGAGCACACACGAACATGGTAACCGGCAAACCGTTTACAATTGAGATTGTTTCTCCTAGCAAAGTAGAGTATGAAGGTGAAGTGGAAGCTGTAAGCGTTCCAGGAGCATATGCTCCCTTTCAGATACTGCACAATCACGCTCCTATCATTGCAGAGTTGGAGATTGGAACAATTCGGTTCAACGACTCGCAAGACAAAGAAACAGTGTACGCTTGTGGCGGTGGATTCGTACAAGTGAAAGACAACTTTGTTTCTATTGTTGTAGAGTCAGCCGAAGAGAGCGGCTCAATTGATATTGACCGCGCAGTTGAGGCGAAACAGCGCGCCGAAGAACGGTTGCGCAAACGCGAAGAGTACGACCGCAAGCGCGCAGAGCTATCTCTAGCGCGCGCAGTAAACAGACTGCGAACTACCGGACGTCAGATCGACTGATGGAGTTCTGCACGAAGCTTAAGCGGAGTCACGGCAAACGTGTGCTCCGCTTTTTTTTATCTGAGAATTTTAAACAATTCCACGTCCAATTTCCGGAGATAATATGCTAGACAAAATTGTAGGTGATGGAATCACGTTTGACGATGTACTTCTTGTACCAGCATATTCTGAAATTCTACCGCGCGAAGTTGATCTCAGTACCCGATTGAGTCGCAATATCACCCTGAATATTCCCATCATTAGTGCGGCGATGGATACTGTAACAGAGTCCGCAATGGCTATAGCTATAGCTCGTGAGGGTGGAATTGGAATCCTGCACAAGAACATGACCGTAGATCAACAAGTAATGGAAGTTGATCGTGTGAAACGTTCTGAAAGTGGAATGATTCGCAAACCGATCACACTTGAATCGGAAAACACGGTTGACGATGCCTTTAATCTCATGCGTCAGTATCGCATTTCCGGCATTCCGGTAGTGGATGGTTCAAATAAACTGATTGGTATTATCACCAATCGCGACTTGCGCTTCCACCCTGATAGATCTATCAAGGTCTCAGAACTCATGAGCAAGGACAACCTCATTACTGCGCCACTAGGTACGACGCTCGAGGCCGCTGAGAGTATCCTGCAAGAACACAGAATTGAGAAGTTGCCCGTTGTAGACGATAACTTTGTTCTCCAAGGGCTTATCACATTCAAAGACATCCAAAAGAAGAAACAATACCCAAGAGCGGCAAAAGACACCGATGGTAGACTGCTTGTAGGAGCGGCAATTGGTGTTGGCGGAGACTCTTTTGAACGAGCCGAAAAACTCGGCGCGTCTGGTGTAGATGTCATCATCGTTGATACCGCGCATGGTCACACAAAAGGTGTGATTGACATGGTGCGCGAAGTGAAGAGAATGCATTCTTCGGTTGACGTTATTGCTGGAAATATTGCCACTGAAGCGGCTGCGAAGGCGTTGGTTGACGCAGGTGTAGATGCGGTCAAGGTCGGTATTGGTCCAGGATCGATATGCACAACGCGCGTTGTTGCCGGAGTTGGTGTTCCACAAATTTCCGCAGTCATGAATGCTGCTTCAGTATGTGCCGGTGAAGGAATTCCCGTGATTGCCGATGGTGGGATCAAACAAACTGGTGACATTGCAAAAGCACTTGTAGCTGGCGCAAGCACAGTGATGTTGGGCAACCTGCTTGCAGGACATGAAGAGTCTCCGGGAGACAAAGTTTTGCTGGAAGGCCGGGCATATAAAACATATAGAGGTATGGGGTCAACTGGTGCGATGCAGCAAGGTTCTGCTGACCGTTACTTCCAAGATGTTGAGGAAGAGATTTCAAAACTCGTTCCAGAAGGAATTGAAGGAAGAGTGCCATACAAAGGAAGTGTATCTGAGACAATCTATCAGATGATTGGCGGCTTACGAGCTGCAATGGGATATACTGGTTCGGCAAGTATTGAAAATTTGCAGCGCAATGCTAAGTTTGTGCGCATGACAAATGCTGGATTCCGTGAATCACATCCTCATGATGTTGCGATCACACAGGAGTCTCCAAACTATTTTGTACGTCCCCACTAGGAGCATATA
>JAUHYX010000065.1 GCA_030426285.1 bacterium | reverse complement strand
CACACCAGCAGGGTACAAAGCGATCGGATACGCATTACCGATGGTCTCACAAATTGTGTATAGAAGAGTTGATTCAGATCTCACTGACTGACGTTCAGTTACTTACTGACCGCCAGTCAGTCATTGGTGGCGAGACAACGCAAAAGATATTGAAAGGTTGCGGGAAAAAGGGGTGAGGTTTAATGAGAATCCGACAAGAGCTCTTTTTCGTGTGATTGACATGTTTTATCCAACCTATGAGCCACGGAAATGATGTAAGAACTCATTTGACAGAACTAGCACAAACTCCTTAGTATTGCTTCCATTTACAACATTTTTGGGCAGCGTTCTTGTGTGATGCTGCGTTTCTCCATTCTTCAGTAGAATCGGTGAAATTAGGGCATTTCTAAGACATCAATATCAGCCAAATAATCTTGTACAAAAGATGTTTTTGTGTCTTCACGATACCAAATTCCACCTTTCTTTATTAGATGCATGTTGTTCTCTAGAATCTGTTCCATTTCTTCTTCATTGCCAAACATCTTGAGAACGATCAGATAATCAATCAAAGAAACTTCGCCTGGCTCTTCATTAAAGCGACCACTGGCTAACTCGGAAAGTTCGAATTTTAAGGAATCAAAGAGTCGAACATCATTTACTTCAAAGCTGCAACCAACCTTGAAGTAAAGTTCGTCATACTTGTCTAAGCATTGCTGATTGTCATCAAGGTAATCTAGGCAAATGTTGTACATCTCATTGTAGAGCAGCAGATTGATTCTCATCTGAACAAGGTCGCAATCTCCCGGACTTCGTGCCAGTAGAGAGTCGACTCTTTTCAATTCCATCAAACCATTAGGCGGTGTTGAATACAGTGAGTCAAAAACACTTTTGTCATTGATGTTGTTCTCTACGACGGGTGTCTTTATTGACTCTGAATCACAAGAACAAACAAGCACAATCAAACAGAACCATGTAAGTAATCTCACACTTTTACCTCAACATATGATCAACTCTCTGGGACTAAATTAACTTCGAAGGAATTTTTACCTTCATTTATAAACCCATTATAACCTACAGTATGGTTTCCAAGGTAAACAAGAGTTGAGGTTTCTATATAATAATTTTGGGATCTGATATCGTTTGGATTGGCCAAATCAAAACTAGCTTGTCCTAACCAGCCAGTTGGAACAAGATACTCTTGGCCCCAAGAATGATCAAGGTAAGTACTTAGGAACTTTTCCTCTATTAGATTTCCTTCAGAATCGTACAACCATACTCGCGTTGCCCATACAAAATTATTAGTACCGAAATATGCTAAAGCGACCGTTCCTGAAACGGTTACCTTTGTTCCCACTATCCTCGGATTCAACTCAGTCACAAATTCGCCCAGTCTGACTGCACCACCAACCATTCTTGGAGGTCCTCCAGCAGTTGGATGCGACTTGGACATACTCGTTGGCACAGCGATCCAATTTCTGTCTCTACCATCTAGCTCTTGTATTTCGTATTTTCTCTCCAGCTTAAACACGTCCGAATTGGGATTCTCATCCATGTATTCATTTGTTTCTCGGGTCATAATATCTATAGATAGGAAATCATACCAACCTTCTTCTTTGTCCGCATGTGGCCCTTCATAAGCTTGTGGCCACCAGTAAACTCTATCGAGATCCGCTGGGCCATCTGCGGCAATGTTTTCTGGAAAATCTTGTCCCTCGTTGAGGTTTGCACCGTCTGGAATTGAGGTTTCAACTGGTGTAAAGCTACCTGGGGTAGGTTCTTGATAATTGCCAGCACTTCCATTGCCAGCTCCAGAAGTTTCTGTTTTCTCTGGACCAACAACAGCACTACCACCATCAGGTCCAGGATTATTGGTTTCTACAGAACCAATACTCGCTCCCTCATCAGGTGGAAGCATCATATCAAAGAGTTGCCCTGCCCCAACAACCAGCCCCAACGGATCCGTCAAACTCACCGGGTTTCCATCAAAGCCATTGTAGGGGCTTTGCCATGGTTGGAAGACTGGGTCGGGAGACATCCAGCGGCCGAGGCGGACGTCGTATTGGCGGAACATTGTTGAGTAGGAGTTGCCTGACTCCTCTGCCATGTGCCCACGCTCCATGCCAAACAGATAATAGTTTCAGATCATCGGATGTAGAGACAGGGCATGCCCTGTTTCACGATCTATCGAACTTCGCCCGCAGACCAGACGCGGCACGCCGCGTCTCTACAATTGTCGCTTTTTAGGTCCCACCGCGAAGCGGTGCAATGCAATAGCCCAGGGTTGGTTGCTGAGCTCCTACCGTGAGTCCACCGAACGCTGTCGAAGTAGAGCGAGCGCCAGCGAGCGTAACAATGGGTTGCGCCACCTTGTGAAGCAAATAGATACACAAGAACACCGTAGTTGGCCAAATAGTCACAGGACAGGTTTCGCACTACAAAGTACCTGGCATTCTACCAATTGTGATTCTGCCGCTAAAGTGTATCTCTATTAGATGCTTAGTTTCAATGCAATAGATGTATGTGTCGAAATTAACAGCTTCAACATCATCTATATTCGCAAGAACTTTGGCAAGCGTAGTTTTTATTATTGGTTCGCTATATGGCCAGATGACAAAGACGTTGATTTCTTCGTCTGGCATACATAATATAGGTGCAAAGTCGTAACTATCTATTCGCACATGGTCACGTACTTCGCTCCAATTCAACCCACTTCCCAAATTGTGCGGAAACAAATTCACCGTGGCATCCCGTATACTTTTTGCGTCTTGCCCCTCAAACACAACAGCATGCTTTCCAAGTGCTTCCAAACATTCGTTAAACATCGGACCATATTCTAGCATGAACTTACCTATTCAACATTTTTTACATGATATTGAAGATCTATTTGACCTGAATTTCTAATGAGCTACGACGACACAAGCTACGACCGAATTTTTACTAGATGCACACATTTTTCACGTATTCGGCGGATGTATACACAAGACTAAGAGCGCTAATGTTCAGAGATCGCGTCCTTCGACAATCAGACTATTATTCGGACTCGCTACTAAAATCTAAAACCTGCCGATACTTTCTTATAGTAAATCCCGATGTAAACAGGGTTAACATCCACAGTTGATTCAAGTCTGAGTCCGGTAGATAAAACTGACAATATACACCGACAAACAAAGCAAGAATTTGTAAAGCTACGATCGAGAAAAAATAGGCTTTCTTGTGTGTAGAATACCTTATAATAAGCTCTATCGCAATCGGGACAGGGAGCAAAAACGGCAAGATGAACAATGTTACCATAAAGAAGCCACCAAAAACAGCCGACCAAAGGTCTAATCCTGCAAGTCCACTAGGATGAACAATTACAAGGCACACACAAGTTATTGCAAGGCTCACAATCCAAGAAATCAGAACATCTCCTATCCACCTTACTATTTCGCTAACCATTTTCATCAGGTATTTCCTCTTCAATTCCCGAAGATACCGATTCTCGACTTGATTTTTTGACTTGCTTTGTCGTTCATTCTACTTTCCTTCTGGTCAAGAAGAATCGTCATCAGCCTTAACACGCTAAGCCAAAACAGCTCACAAAATTGCACAGCCACAACAATAAGTTCCTCCATTTAGCACACGCGTAAAACCAGCGATGTAGTCGAGATCAATTGGTCCAACTCATTACCGAGCAGCGATTAAATAAAGTAACCCAGGGTTGGTTGCTGAGTTCCTGCCGTGAGTCCACCGAACAGTGTATAAGTAGAGCGAGAGGACTCTTGGCTCAGAGGCCGATTCCATTACCTGTGCCCTAGTGCCCGTACAACTAGTTTGATTCCTAGACATCCTACAAATAGTCTTTGAAAAACTAGTCTAAAAACCAATGAATCTTTATTGCAGTTCAAGAACCAAACAATGCATATAATCCAAGTGTTCCCAAACAAAGTCCTGGAACGAAAGACAACAACATTTTTGGAAAAACTGTCAATTTACTCTCCACAAAACTACCTTCAACCTTGCTTATGTATTCTCTATTATATGTCCTCAAATTGACGATGAGGAAAAGAACCCCGAAAGCAATATGATCAAAGACCCAAGATCCTTTGAGAACTCCAATCAAGGCACCAGTGAGTGGAATCTTAAACGTGCCAAAAGCAAGCCATTCAATACCCCGAATCAGCACAAAAGCATGTAGGCCTTGTAAGTATGAGACCGGGTATCTCGCATTTGCTGGACTTGCGTTAAAAAGCCAATACCAATTGGCCAAAAATCTAAATGTTGTTCGATAGTATTTACCAATCATTTGAACTTCCCAGAGTGAGAGTCGACGAGTCTAAAACAGTTTCTTCTTTTGATTCAAGAATAGACCTATTTCCTCGAAATCCCTTTTCTCTAAAGATTTATCCATGAATGCGTCTATTTCTTTCAGGAACATGGATATAACTGTGGCGTTTCTAGATAAAGAAATGGGATAAGCGTCCTCAGCTTTAACCCTAGCAGTCAGTTGCGCCAATTCTCTTAGCTTTTCAGTTTGTTTTTTATTGTCTCGAAATAGAAAAGCAAGCAAATTGAATAGATCAACGCCCTTTGACATTCGGTCGTATACAACCCACGTGGATACCTGGAATCGGCCAAACCAGAATGTTGCCGTGTAGCCTTTGTTCTTTCTACAGTAGTTGTAGCTGTCTTCGGTAAGTGACTCAGAATAGGCGTTTTTGCGAATAAAATTTTCCCGAATAGGCTCTATCTCAAAGACACGCTCAAGAAGATCTTTGTAGAATTTTTCTCGATCCAATTTAGTCACCTTTAGTTGATTTTCTTTCGACCCATATTACACTGCAATTCCCGGCTCTTGCCTACAACTCAATTGTCTGCAACTCCTGAATCAAACAACAAAGCGGTTGATAGTGCGCCCCAATCATTTGAAGGGTATTTTTCACTCATATATTCAAAACGCTTAAGACATTCTTCTACAAACTCTTTACGACTTGCGAAGTCTGAATCCCGCAATCTTGAGGTGAAAGAAGAATCGGCAAGTGCTTTATTCTTTGCCTGTTCAAATGATTGAATCTAACATGCCTGGCGCAACAAACTCATCACCACGATGCGTTGAAACGTAGTAACCCTTGGTTGCGAATCTTTTCATCCTCGATACTCTGACAGTGGTTAAACAGATCAACACTTTTGTTGTTCACTTATTGAGAAGATTCGAATTCTTAAGCTCGTAGCAAAGTACACCTAACAACTCGAGAATAGGCGTTATGTCTGTCACATTTATCCCATTGACAACGGGAGAAAAGTGATGTTTTGTAACTTTTGTATATACATCCTCGGTTGTCCAAAGTTGCTTGACCACAGGTACATCTAAGGGATTAAACTTGTCGATGTCGTTCAGTATCCACGTGTACTTTGTTTGCAGGGAGACTTCTTCAGTTTTCTGTTCAACTACTAAGTCCAAGTATTCATTTAGTAGGCGCTGTAGCAGTCTAATGTCAATTGAAAGTTTTTCCATGTAAATCACTTCAAAAAAGAATCACAATTTTTTTTCGTTTATATCAATCAGGTGCTAGGCTCATATGTATACAAGACGCTCTTCAGAAAATACATCGCCGCGATGGGCTCGTCTTTAAAAACTCTCAAGGCAAGTTTTTCTCCTCTCTCATAGTAGTATACTTCCCAAAGACCTTCAACGTTCACCATATTCATTGCAAAATCTCTAGCCTTTTCTGTTTCATTTATCGTATATGGGTTTACCCCAATTTCTTTCAAGAATACTATCGCCTTAGCTTTCGTTAGCTTCTCTGCTCGCATATAGACTCCACGTCAAGTAATTTTCAATGCATTTGTTTGCCCGGTATGTCAATTTCTATTCAGGTAATAATTCATACGTAAACGTCTTCTCCATAGGTCTTGGATACTTGTCGACATCCACAACTTCAAACACAGAATAGCGTCCCTGCTCGATTTGCCCCGTATCAACATTAACAACTGCGGAACCAGTTAAACTAAGGGAGGCCTCAAAGCCTTTGGTTTCTTGCACAATAAATGGTTCAATTTGGTAGTCTGGCATTCCAACTATCGGTAGGAGTTTTCTTTGTGCCTGCTTAAACGACAACAGCAAATCATCGGACCCAACTTCTGCATGAACTGAAAAATAGGCTTTGTTGTCTACTACGGTATCCAGAGTAACGTGAGCATCCACTTTCATGGGGAAGAACACCTCGGAGATTGCAGGTAATTGAATCGTTTTTGTAGTTGACTGGCCAGTTGTGAACATCGATCCAGGAAACAAAAATGTAAAAAAGTGCATCGGTTCTGCGAGTTGGCGCCACACTTCTTCAGTAGACCACAGCTGAGAGAGAAGGCTCAGCTGTTTAACAGTGCTGAGTTCTTCTGGGGTTGGTTGGCGATTCTGAATTTCCTGCAAATTTTGCACCCTGAATTTGGCGATCGAATCCATGCGCTGAAATCGTTCCAACAAAGATGCAGCATTGAAGAGTTGGTACGACCCATCTGTTGTGTTGAATAGATATTCCAAGTCCATATGGAACTGCTCGTTCGGCTCTAGTATATTCGATAGTAATTCCATGATTTGCGACATAACCAGCCCATTGCCATACTTTAGCCTTACGCTAACGAGATGCTTGTCATCGCCTTGTTCGCTTGACGTCCATTTCACGCTATCCTTAGGCAAACTGCTGAATGTGACACCAATCTTGTCAGGCAACTTGAAACGCACTAAAAAATGTTCCTTTTCCCACTGGTCTGGGGCGAATCCAATCTCAACGTCTTGGGACATTGCCGAATACAAAGGCAGCACTAGCATCATTTGTACACAGCAAATGATTCTCCACAGTGTGACTCGTGTTCTTTCAATCAAGCTTCTTATGGTGCTTGAGTTCTTATGCATGTTTTCTCCAAATCAAGAATATACCCAAAGAACCAATTTTGGTACGTATCGGCACAGAATGCTTGGATGGAGGACAATCTAACTTTGGGTTCAATCTGAACGCTGTTAGACGAAAACGCAAGAAAAGTTAACTGCCAGCAAGCAATTGTGCACAATGTAAGACTGTGCAAGATAACGAAGGATGCCAAATCGTCAAACAATTGTGTTGCACTTGGTACACCACTGCGAAGGCAGGTCGTATCTCCAAGTGTTTTGTACGAGCATATGCAGCCCCAGCAACCTCAGGCTCGTTGGTGTTGCAAATTAGTACGCAGGAGTCGACTAATCGGAAGTAGACTACAAGCTGCCTAGTGGCTACGCTTGTACTTGACGATAACTTTGAAGTCTCCATAATGTATGTCTCTTATTATCCTCACCTCTCCCCATGAATATTCACCTTCTTGCACTATCTGTCGAAATTTGAATTCATCTTCTGGATGTTCAGCAAAATCATCCCATCCCGCTTCATAATGGTGATTGATTGTAACAGTGAGCTGTATCAATTGGTCGGAGTCAAATAAGGCCCAAACTAGATAGTCGCCTGTGTTCACTAGGCCTGAACCTGTAAATCTATTCGAACCCTCAGTTGCCAATTCACCAGGTACATTGGATTCATTTATAGGAGACAATGAGTCTTGAAACGGATAATCACAAAAATCTGACACCTTCATGTCTGGAGCAAACACAAATTGGTTAAATAAGAACTTTCCATCTTCTGGATTCATAGTTCTGCCTCGAAGTCTACAAAAAGTGGACAGCGTGTCCCAAAACAAGCATCATACTTCTTCTTACGCAAGATGCAACTTGTATTAGCGTCAACAGACGTAAATATGTGTATTCTTTTCGTTTGTTGCACAACACTTTGGCCAGTGTTATGCACTTCGTTGTGATTCATCGATGATGCCATCTATGAAACACATCAACCATTCGCTATGAATGCATAGCGAGCACATACTCCCACGCCTCCAAACGATTCAATTTGTACTTTTGAATTCTCGACTCAACTAAGGAGAAAGATGACGAATCTACCATGCTTGAGCTACCGAATTGTTTCAGAAATTGCGCGTAATCCTCTACAAGTTGCTGCACAGCGTTGCGGTTCTTATCGTAGTGCACTTGATTCAACAACCCAACCAATGAGGAGTCCCATTTCGTGTTTTCAAATAACCTTCCAGCGGCATATATCTTGATACAAAGAAACTCCGTCTCTGTGGTATCTCTCCGTGCTCTCTTCAGCAACTTCCAGGTACTTTGTGAGTTGAGTTTCGTCCCTGAATCCTGGCTTGAATAGCCATCTGTCAGATTTGACCCGTACCCGTCTTCATTGCTTTGCGAAGACACACTGCAATTCTCTTTCTCGTTACTGCTCTGTACGTATTTCCAATCAAGGTCAATGTCCGGATAGTCGAACTTTTCTCTCAGCGTTGTTAGCTTCGCAAATGTACATCTATCAATGAGCTTCAATGGCCCTTTTTTGCTATCTACATTCTCACAGTAGTAGTCAACCAGAATATCCAAAGCCAATGGATGTTCGCCTTGACCCAAAAAGTCAAGTATTTCGAAAACTTTCCAATCGCAATCTGGGTTTTCTGAGCAATCAATCGTTGAGAACACCTTGGTAATCAAAAATAGAATCTCGTCATACTGCTCATAGTATTCTCGTATTTCACGTATCATATACACTCAATGTTCTTGGGCCAGGGTAGCACGTTGCAAGGTTTTAGCAACAACATAGTTTATATCTCCAAAATTAGAACACTTGGAGCGACTCAACGCAAGAGAATGAATATTGCTGAACATAGATTCATGAATGTCGTGTTCTCCGCCGCAATTGAACAACTCACAGAACACGCACATTCGAAGCACTACTCTTTGTTGCATTCATACAGCTCTCTGCAATACTCTTGAAACAGAGCCGGTCTCTGCCTAAGATCTCTCTTTGTCTCCGCAAAATTTGCAAAGGGCCTCCATTCTTCTTGATAGTCGAGAAGACTCCAGATGTGAAAAATTTCACTCCAGTCTCTTGTGAAGTCCTTTTTACCCTCCCAGAATGGCATGAGCACCTTGCGATACCAGCATCGTTTGACATTTGTCAGGTCAGTTCCTGCATACAATAATACCTGCTCCCGAATTGCTAATCGTCCATCTAACAAAGCGAGCTCTACGATTCTCTCCTCAAGTTCTGTATTTGGCTCTTGTCTATACCACTAATCGAGTATTTCCAGTATATCTTGCCACGTCAATCGTTCATTTCCTCCAAAAAGAAAGGTAGAGGAAGAGTATCAACTTCACATGTCACCTCTTGCACAGTTCCATACATCCTTTCTTCCAGTAGGTGCAAGGTGTGGCACGCAGACCACAACAGCGCTTGCTCCCTTCTCACATAATCAAATGACCTAGGTACAAATGTGTCTGAATCGCAATACACCAGAAGACTTACGCGAAATACAATATCTGAATCTGGAATATTGTTTTCCTCCACCGTCAACGAAGGATCAATGAAGCCATTGAAGGACGCAGTGTGTTCGATTTTTTCCAATTTCGACACGAAATCGACTATGAAGTTCATGCTGAGTTGAATCAACTTGCTAATCGAATCCAACAATATCCCACGGGAATCATACAATTCCTGTCTAAGTAATTCGAATTCACTTTTGTAATTTTTGTCCATTTCCTATCCTCATCGTATCTGAACGCCATGTAGTCGAATTTTCATTTTCCTTGAGACTACTTCTCCAAGCATTTGCCATAATTTGTCAAACAGATGGTCAGTCACATAGATATGGTTGTCCCAACAACCTAAACTCAGCATATGGTACTTTTGCATTCCAGGATCTGCTGACAAGTGTACATCTCTATTCATATACTCGTATTTATTGAGAGTAAACCCCTTCGCAGCTTTCCTTTGGTATGTTAGCAATTCCTCAAGATTCGTTGCATTGCACACGGCTGTGGGATAGTATGAATAATCACCGGTTCTCTTCATATAATGAACGATAGTTGTTTTAGTTAGGTCGATCAACCTTTCAAAGGACTCAGTCAATTGAAGAATCCCCCATCTACCTTTCAACTCGTGTTGTAACAAAGGAGAATCCGGCACGGGAAAAACTCTGAAACAACCAAGTGAATACTGTTCCAAGAGTTCAAACAGTCTTGGACTGATCAAGAGCAAACTCAATGAGAAGTCAATTCTATTGATATCAGCAAGTTCACCCTTCCTTGTTCTTACCAACTCCCATTCATTTGCTTGTGGGTTATCTTTTCCAAAAAGGCTGTTTGGTTCACCTTTCCGAATAATTCCAACTACGGAGGTTACTGATCTTGAATGTAAATCGAGTCCTAAATAGTTTAACAATGCTGTTCCTCCATTCATTGTGTTTTGTAACGGGATATTCCGACTAACGGCACCAAGGAACCATCAGGAATTGCACAGTACACTTCGCACCCTACAACTCAATCAACAACCTGACAGTCAACTTTTGAGCACCAGAGTCAGCACGACCGAAATTTGATTCCCAAGTCAGAACCCTAGTGTGTCCTGAGTTCTTCAAACTTACCTATCATCTCATTGAGCCTGGTAGCATCTTCGGCTGTAATTTTGCCTTCTTGTGAATATGGTACAATCAAATCAATGACAGTATCATACTCTGCTCTCGTGCGAATTTTCCCTCGCTTCAACACCTTCCCAACAACATCGTTTCTTCGGAATGGCAGACCTAAGGAGGCGACATCCTTCCAAAAAGGTTCAGTTTCAACATAGTCAGACTCATTGAAGAAGGCTAGCAAATCACTCTCCAATTGTCGCAAGGTAGCTACTGTTTGATACTTCTTTGGCAAATTTTTTAGGTCAGACTTTTCTTCGGCGTAAAAACTCATCATCTCCTTATACATACCAACTCCAATCTCAGATTGCTGCTGACCAACTTGCTTCTTAAAGTGTTCTACAGCAAGATCGCAAAGTACATATATTTGTATCAGGTATTCCGAGTATTTTCTTTTCATTATACTAATTGTTGTTGATGTGAGTACAAGCCTTCAGAACGATTTGAGGGCTGGATTGAGATACCCTTCTGAAGTTATACCTACTGATTGTCCAGCGTACATTTCAATCTGGCATAGAAATTTGACAGAATTCTATAGCTTTTGCCATCGTTGCGTGTAATTTCTGATCATCAGAATCAGTTGCTCTTTTCGCAAAACTTGCGAGAGCCGACTGAATCTCGAAAAGGTCTTTTTCCGAGTCTTGACTATACACAGAAAAATGCTCACAAAAGTTTTGTTCGAACAGAGTATACCTGAGGAGTGGTAAGGACTTCTTTCGTATCGCCATAACTATGGCATTTTGCATATTTCCGCTATCGTCTTCCACGTAAAATGGAATATCGAGACCGTGTCGAATTGCATGATTCAAGTGCTTAGGGGACAACTTCTTCAGCAACAGTCCGCACATACTCCCTGTCCAATCTGATGTTGAGACGTGAGCGTTTGAGTTGAAGCGACTACTGAATAACCCCTCCGCCTCTTTGATGTATCCGTTTTCATATGCAAAAACAATAGGTATTTTTTCGGAACTCTCAGCCAACAAAGGGTCTGCACCTTGCTCAATTAGGTCGCCAATACACCATGGTGCATGCTGTATGGCAGAAATAAGAATAGTTGTACTATCCAATGGACTTAACGTGTTTAATTGCGTCGAGTTCAGCTCCGCAAGCGCACTATAAAACTGCTCGTACTTTGCGTCGCTAAGAGTAGACTCAAGCTTTTCCAACGGAGTACCCCTAAATCGTAAGTCACCATTGTCGTTCTGTTCAATGGGAGCTTCTTGGCACCCGAGTAAACCAAGTACCAAAAGAACAATTGGTGCTAATGCAGATAAGAACCTACTCGCCCAAGTGAACAAAGTGCAATCAATCGCATTCATGTATTCTCTCAATTGACTAGTCTTTCAAGTGGTGTATTTCTTAACATTGAATCCAACTCAAAGTAGGTGTAATCAGTAAGATCTATTTCACCTAACCACAGCTCATGTTCCTCAAAGGTGGAACAACCCTGCAGCGTTTTTAGTTTATTGAACATTCTAAATATTGATTTGATTCGATTTGGATAGACCGCCCGATCCAACATTCTTTGCAAAACCTTTTGAGCAGAGGAGCAATCAAAGATGCTGTCAACTCGTTCAGATTTAACACAAGCATCTATTGTGAGAATTTCATCAATCACTGTATGAGATTCTCTTAAGAAGCCACGAAACAGTACAGACTCGGTATATTGTTCGTATGTCATGTACCTTGGTATTGGCATGTTGAAATCCAGGCACTTTCGAATAGTGCGGTCTTCTGCATGATTGATAACTTCATATACCACAGTCTTACTTTCAATGGAGTCTGAATGGGGAAACACTAAATTGCGCTCCCAATCCAACCCAAACGAAAGCAACGTGTCTATAGCCCAATCCACCCTCCACCTCAGGGCATAAGAAATCGTACTTTTATTTCGATCTATACCAAAATACGGACTCGCTCCACTCTGAAGTAGTCTAGAGAATGCCAGTGGGTTTTCATTGAACAACGCAAACAGCAATATTCTCGATCCGGTTAGAGATGACCCAATTGAATTCAAATCTGATGGTGTAACAATAGACAACTGTCTTTCGAAGTTGGCACTGTCGTGCGTATGTATAGCCACTGCAAGCTCAGCCAGTGCAGTACCTTCATAGAGTTCAGGCTGTGCGCCTGGAAGTGTACTGAATGTCTTTTTGAAACTTGATTCTTCGGAGAGATCACACGAAGACAGCAACGACACTAGCAACACAACAACCAACAAACTGAGTGATCTTGTCAAAGAATTTGTCTTCATGCAGACATTACTCCTGTTTCTTGAGTAGGACACTTGCAAAGGCCCCCAAAGCTCTGTAAACATTTCTGATTCAATGCAACACTCACTGATCCCACAACTCTATCAATTAGCTCTTGCTCTGTATAGCCGCCGATTCTGTCCGGAACATTCAGTAAAAGCAGCGGAACAACAATGGCAAGGCTCAAAAGCCAAGACAGCAAAACTTCAAATACAAACTTCACGATTCTGACAACGATGGTTTTTATGCGTAGTTTATTCATTTCGTACTACTTCTCGATCAGTTTGGATCTTCACGAACCACTTGGTCTATACCCGACGTCGCTTCTCGTTCAACCTTTTGCATTTGTGTAATGTGTCGTTCAGCATGCTGGGCGATGAAGTACACGTATTCATACACATTGATCTTGCCGAGATTGTTGACAGACATAGTTGTTTTATACAAGATCCCCTCTCCGTTTGGCAAACGACTCAGCACGTCACGACAATGCTCCAGTTGCGTTTGCAGCTGAGCACGGACCTCGGCGAGTGACTTTTCACCTGTGGGTTCCATGTGCTCTGGTCGCATCCATTCAAATGACTTGTGCAGTGCTACTTCTTCCAGTTTGGCATCACCAAAACTATAGTTATCTAGTTCATGTTGAAGGTCTGACTCTGCAAGCCTGTTCAGTGCTTTTTTGGCGCCTTTATCCACAAGAATAAGAAGGAAATGGTTTGTTAGACCAATGTGCTCTAAAACTTCATCGATAGTCCAGCCCTCGTTAGCAGGGCGGTACGACCGAACTTCTGCGGGTTTCTCGAACCACACAGACAGCCTGGCAAACACGTCAACAAGCGTCGCGTCTATATTCCTTATAAATGTCAACATTGGTCATATTTTCCACTTTATTGAAACACAGCTACAAGACAATCTACAGCAAATCAAGCTGAAAGGACAGTAGTAAGGGAATCTTAATCCCGAGCAACTTGCATGCTCAGGTCGGCTCGTAAGATCAATCACCACTACACATATGGCGCTCAAGATCCCCGATATGATTCAACCACACTTCATATAAGTCGCTCTCTTCGAACAGTTCACGAAGTTCTGAGTCTTCTCCGCGTATTGCCACAAGAGCCTTACACGACAAATTAAGTAACTCGGAGGAAGGTACAAGTTTGTTATTTGCTATCCATGTGTCTACACTTTCTATTTCTGTTTTAGCATTGATGCGTCCAGCCAATCGTGCTAGAATTTCAATTGCGGCCAATGCTTCACTGGCCACATCTGCATCGATGTAATCAGCGACGAAAACCGCCTCAACTGTACCCTGCAGGAGTGACGTGCCTTTAGACTCTTCTAACAAGTGGTAGACCCAATCCAAAGCGGTGTCATTCTCAAAACTACCATAACCCCAAGCACCCATAGCAATACTATTCCCTAATGTTGTAGAAAATGTTATCAACAAAAACGATACTCCCGCCAACATCTTCAGGGCGGTACGAACGAACCTCCCCTGATTCCTAGAACCACGACTCAGTCTGGCAAACACGTCAACAAGCGTCGCGTCTATATTCCTTATAAATGTCAACATTGGTCATATTTTCCACTTTATTGAAACACAGCTACAAGACAATCTACAGCAAATCAAGATAAGAATACAATGTTGTGGGTACCTTTACACCGAGATACTTTTTCCCATCACGCCTCTTGATGCGACATGGGATTCTACTTTGATTGCCTCATACGACAACTATTTTGCCTTAAACAACGAATCAATATACTTCTGAGACGCACCAGGTTCCAAAACGGTACCTTGACACACCAACTGATGTTCAGGCCGGTCGGTCAAAATGCCACATTCATAGAGCTTTCTATGCAATCGGAAAATAGTGTTTTTATTTTGTAAAGAGTTTCCTGCGTTGATTTGATTATTCCTTCCTTTTATAATTTCAATCAATTCAGTCTCTGCGTAGGGTATGCGTTCAAAGTAATTGTTACAAAATCCCATCGTATACAGTACATGGTCCAACATCAACGGGGAGTTCTTGTAAATCGCTAATCGCAAGGCACTACTCATTTTTGAATGAAGGGAGTACTCAGAACGTATTTCGAGACCCGCATCAAGGCAGAGCTTTAATACTTGATCTTCGCTTTTCACAACACAGAATTCTCCTACTTGCAAACTATCAAAGGTTGCTTGCTCTGAAGTTAATTTGAAATACTCATTGAAGTCAATCCCTACGTCAAGAACAGCCTCAACGTATGGGAGATTCCTTGTTGAAATTGCCCGAGCAAATCCGCCTCCTGTAGGCTTGTTGCTCAGTAGTGGGTCTACTCCTCGATTGAGCAGCTTAATGAAAGCAGTAACATTTCGATTTAAGTATGCAAAGCCCAATATTGTGCCTTCGTACCTGTCAAAGGTGTTTTGCAATACGCTGTCGGTAAGCACACTCAACTCTTGGTCTACCCATGAAGAGTCGGAATACCGGATTGCCTTTGCCAAATC
>JAUHYX010000064.1 GCA_030426285.1 bacterium | reverse complement strand
CTTGTGTTCGATTTCTGACGAGGACTTGCTTTTGCTGTTGCCTGTGCGCGACAATGTGCTTTCTGATCCTGACAGCACGCACAACAAGGAACTACCTGTTTCTTTGCAGCGAGCTTTGTCCAACCTGCGCATCTGTGTAGAACTTGTCAAGGGTGTTTCTGCACGACGAGCCTTAGAAATTTGTGTGGACATACTTTCATGGAACGAAGCCGAAAACACTCTCGTAACAAGCACCGAAGTCTCCATATTCGAACAGCTGCTAGAAGTTGCAAGCGATGCAGATCAACAATTCAAGGCGAGTATTGCTCAGTTTAGCTTACTGTTGCGCAAAAGAATCCACGCTGAAGAACAAGCCTCAACAGAAGCTACAGTTGTCCACGATTGCGTGCAATTGATGACAGTTCACAGCTCCAAAGGATTGGAATTTGACACTGTGTATATTCTTGAATCTGCATACAACAGAATGCAAACCGACGCTCTTTTGGTGCATCCGCAGCTTGGCTTCTCGTTCAAGTCTTCTATCACGAACAGAAATGGCGATGAGAAACGCGCCTCAATTCTGCACACACTGTTGTCGATTGATGCACGAAGCCGAGCCAGCGCTGAAGAAAAGAGACTGCACTACGTTGCAACGACTCGAGCCGAGCATGAACTTGTGCTGTCAGGCGAAGTTGTCAGTGAAAAACCTGCCAAAGGGCTCCTGGGTATTGTCGCTGAAACGAGTCTTGAGCGCGACGCTGGACTCGCTGGCGAAGAAGTGACATTTGCGTACAACGAAGCGAAGTGCCGTGTTGAGATTAGAGATGGACAAGCAATTATGGCAGCTTCCGCCACACACAACACAGGTTCCAAAGAGGATTCTACTCATCGTACAGCAGCAAAAAGCATGCGTGAGAAACTGACCGACACATTTGCAAACATTGGACAAACCTTCTCTGCATCGCAGCTGTTACAATTCCAACAGGATCCAGAACAATGGCTGGCTGACATAGTTATTGGAAGAGAATTTTCACAACCTGTCGCCGACATGCAGTTCGATACCCCATCGGATAGTCGACAATTTGCAGGAACTACAAAGGGCAACCTCGTGCACAAGGCTCTGGAAGACATCGATATGTGGTTCGACGAATTCGTTGCCTCTGAATACAATGTGCACCAATTGACCGAAATGTTGGCTCCCGTTCTCAGCGATATTCCGGATCTCGTACAAACTCCCGAGCTTACTGCAGATACAGCAGCGTATGTTGGCCAATTGGTATCTAATAACTCTGATTTTTTCAGTGACATTGCTCAGCACTCTCAACGTGAAGTTCAGTTTTTACTTCCATTTGGTCAGGATTTTATCACCGGGAGCTTGGACGTACTTAGCCCGTTTGGCAATGAGTACCGCGTATATGATTGGAAGACCAATGCGTTGCAGCACAACGCTTCAGCTGACGTGTTGCGTGAACACTACAGCTTGCAATTGCACATGTACATTATTGCGCTGTCCGACATGTTTCCAAAACAATCTTCGTGGACAGCAGGTATCGTTTCAACTGAAATTCTACGTGAACAAAACAGCTTTGAGCAATCGCTTTCCGAGTTGACAATTACTAGAAGTGAATTGGCCACCGTAAAACACACAATTCAGTCAATTATGTTGAGAATGAAGACAATGCTTTCACAGCTACGCCTTCCTGTCGCATAGTACGACCTTTTGTCAGTCTACGGCATTTCCTCCATGCATCAACCGTGCTTCTTTGAACCTCAACGTCCAACAGAAAGACAACGTGTCGCATATTGCGACTCATTGTCACGCACATCGTTTTTGGCACGATTATCATAGATGTAGAAGCAACAACAAATCAAAACGCGCTACTTCTAAACAATCATGTACAAACATTTCGGAGAACAACAATGAGACTCACAAGATGGAATCCTAACCGAGGCTTGGTAGATCTGGAACGCGAATTTGGTCAACTGTTCAGAGACTGGACATCAAATGAAAATCACAGCCCAGAACATGTTGAGCAAAACGTATGGAAACCAGCGGCCGATATCGTGGAACTAAAAGATCGCTTTGAAATCGCGATAGACGTACCGGGAGTAACACCTGAAAACATAAAAGTTAAGTTTGACGACGGTGTTCTTCAGGTCAGCGCCGAGAGAAAATTTGAAAATGAAACAGATGAAGGCAATGTGCACCGCGTGGAGCGCCGATATGGAAAGTTCCTGCGTAGATTCACGCTCCCAGACACCGTGTCTGGAGAAAACATCCAAGCTTCTGCATCCAATGGCCAGCTTATTGTCAAGCTACCAAAGATCGAAAAGGCACAGCCGAAAGAGATAGAAATCAACGTTGCTTCATAAGAAGCAAAGAAAAACGCGACACACACAGCAAGGCCGACAGGTCAGGCAACGACAGAGGACTCGAGCAATCGAGTCCTTTTTTTGTAGTGTACAAAACGATTGCTTTCGTCAATAACCATGCCTGCTCATTCGTTGTTATCTGCAGGAATCACCACTGATTCCGAGAGCTCAGCCAACATGTCGTTGATCCGAAGATATGTCTTGTGCTCAATTCACCATATATTGGTAGAAGAAACAAACGAGTAAGAGGATTGTGGAAACTATATTTTTTTGGCTGCTAACTGCTGGCTACTTATGCACGGGGATCCTGTATTTCCGGTCTTTTACCCGCCAAGACGTCACGTACAAAAGTGGATCGTTGGCGCTCGACATAACCGTTGCACTGCACGTGTTGGCGCTTGTTGTGTTTACGATTGAGTACGGGCGAATACCAGTTGCTACATTAGCCGAAACGCTTTCTACATCTGTTTGTGTAACGGCATTGTGTTATCGTTTGGTCGAATGGCGCTTGCGAGACAGCTCAATGGGCACATTTATTGCGCCGTTGTTTTTCCTGTTGCAAGCTTTGGCCTCGGGCATGTACTCGCCGGTCCAGGTTGTTGAACCCATTTTAGAAGACATCACGTTTGAAGTGCATGTGCTTGCCATGCTTATTGGATATGGGGCATTTATCGTCTCGGGGATTTCGTCACTCTTGTTTCTGTTACTCGACCGGGAGCTTGAAAAAGGTGAACCCGGAGTGTTTTTTCAGCGCCTCCAGTCCTTGCCATACTTCTATAGATTGACGATGGGATCGGTGCGAATTGGCGTCTTTTTTGGTGCCATAGGCCTTGGAGTTGGGTTGTACTTTGCCAATGAGTTGTGGAGTGACTTTATTCAAGATCCCAAAGTTGTCGCCACATTCGTTGTGCTTTCATTGTATGTCCTCGTACTGTTGGGAAGGTCGCAATTGCAACTGTCCGAACGCAGTGTTGTGGCGGTATGCGCAGTTGCCACTATTGCATTGCTGTTTGCCTACACGGTGCTTTCCTTAGTTGGACCGACCAAGCACGACTTCTCCTCAATCTCTTCTATACTGCAGGTAGTGTAGCATCGAAGCATGAATGTGTATGTACTTCATACCACCTGTGATATTCACGTGTCTCGGTCGCCACGCAATGTTGCTGCTATGTGCAAGCGAATCAGTGCGGCGGAACTGTGCTTTTTGCCAATCGAGGGCGCTGAGTGTTATGCCGTGTGTATCTCCAACTCGCAAGAATCTGACATTGTTCAACAATTCGAACAAGAACAATGCACGGTACAGCACGTATGGCAGAATGAAACTGCATGTAGCGTTTTGTGGACATTGAGTACCGGGCTGCCAATCAACACGGGTATCGAAAAATTTGTTGAAGGAAATATTGAACACGCAGTTCTGCGGCATGTCGAAGCCGGTGCCTGTGGTCTGATTCTTCAGAAGTTACTTCACACCGGCAGCACGCTTGCAGCGTCGTTGCTGAGCCCTGCCATTCGAGCAAAACACCCGGTAAGTGATGCAGAACTGTTTGAAGCGTACGTTCGTATGATTTTCGAGAACATGGGACAATGTGACGCAACAGTGTTCTCAACCGAGGACGAGGCGTATTCACACTATTCCTCATTTCCCTTAAAGTCGCTCGATGTGCGCAATGTCGTTGCTGAAGATATACCTGACTCACACATTTCCAATGCTATCATACACGCCGATATTGTTGTGTTTGAAGGCAATAGTGCACCATCTTTCACGAAGCAAGAGTTGCAGGGTTTATTGAAACGGCGTGAAAAGAGTCCACTCCTTGTTTGCGATTTTTCGCCCTCCAATCCGCTCGCAGTACTGCGAAAACTGCCACATGTATATTTGTTTACAAATGACAATCGCAGAAGCTTGCGGGCGCGGTCACTCAAGGAGCGCAAAACACATATAGGAAATATACAGGGCGCAGTGAGCGCAGCCACGGAGAGGTTTAATACCTGGCTTGAAGGCAAACAGCGAACTGAGCTCTGCGGAATGTTGGGAGCGCATCAAGAAATACAGTCAATTTTCGACCTTATTCGCCGCGTGAGTAAAAACACCATCACAGTTCTCATTGGCGGAGAGTCTGGAACGGGTAAAGAACTGGCAGCCCGCGCAATCCACGAGTTGGGGCCGAGAAGTGAACGTCCGTTTGTGGTGGTAAATTGTGGTGCTATTCCAGAAAATTTGATAGAGAGTGAACTGTTCGGCTATGTAAAAGGTGCATTTACTGGTGCTGCAAAAGACACAGATGGTTTGTTCCGAGCGGCACATTCGGGGACAATTTTTCTCGATGAAGTTGGCGAATTGCCGCTTAACCTTCAAGTGAAATTACTGCGTGTGTTGCAAGAACGAGAAGTCCGACCTGTAGGTGACTCTCGCTCATACCCGATAGATGTTCGGGTTGTTGCCGCAACCAACAAAAATTTACAGGAAGAAGTGGATCAAGAACGCTTCCGAAGCGATTTGTATTACCGTCTCAATGTTGTTGACGTGATCCTCCCTGCGCTGCGTCATCGTTCTTCAGACATTCCTCTGTTAGTTAGATCGTTTCTCAAACAAGCTGCAATGCAATTTGGACTACAAACAACGCCTTCGATCACTTCAAAGGCAATGTCAATATTGGAGTCACACTCGTGGCCGGGAAACATACGACAACTGCGTCACACAGTTGAGCGCATGGTTGCTGTATCTGAAACTGGAATTATTGATGAGCATAATATTCCCGACGAAATTGCATCCGTCGTTCCGGCTCAGGGTGGTACAACAAATGATGGGGCAATCGAAAATTCAGGTGGGAAAACACTGAGAGATGTGGAACGTCGTCATATTTTGAAAGTTCTTGCAGAGGTTGACAACAACCACGAAGCCGCAGCCAAAATTCTGGGAATTGGCAGAACGACATTGTGGCGTAAACTCAAAGAATACGGAGACACGGCAGACACATGAAACAAGTTTTAGAAAATTTGGGACGAAAATGGGGTATCACATCGATTACCCAAGTTGTACTCATTCTATGTGTGTTTGCCTGTACTGGTTCGTCAGTTCTGTTCGTGAGCGACTTCTTTCTAGATTTGCTTGGCTTTAGTCGAGATATGCCTGAGTGGCAGCGTTGGGCTCTGAAACTCGTTGTGATGTTGCCTATTTATCAAGTCCTCTTATTGTTGTGGGCAATCCCTTTTGGGCAGTTCAAATTTTTCATGGGCTATCTGAAGAAGATGTTTGGCCGCATGAAGAAAAACCCTGAGTAGATCATACAACTCAGGGTTTCATAGTTTGTAGCCTTGCTCAGAACGTTGGGTTTTAACGGTACTTACTCAGTACCATCCTTTAAACGTTGCAATCCGTCTTCAAACATTGGTCCTACCATCATATCCATCATGGCCGCAAAGTAGCGCCCAGTAAAGTTATCCGTGCTGCCGTACATGCGCCAAGTCACGACAGTTGCATCGTTTTCGATTCCCAATGAGATTTCACCCTTCGAGCGGTACGTGTCGTCCATCACCATATCATATCGAACGGCTCTTCCTTCGTCGATATCAGTGAACGTTACTTCTCCAACACCAGATTCACCCGTCCACGACTGATACGCACCAACACCTTCTGCCTGCGAGACCGTCACTGCTATAGTTGGATCTTCGAGTTTCCATGTTTGCCAATCTGGCCAATTGTTCAGATTAGAAATTTTTGGCCATACAGCACTAGGTGAGGAATCAATAGTGATGCTTCTTTGAACATCATATGTGCTGGGCAGAAAAAAGCCAACCAACACAATTCCTGCGACTACAACAATAACTCCGTACAGTAACTTCTTCATACATTTGACTCTCGTTAACCTACAATAGGTGACTTTGTTTGACTTCAAGGTAAGAATTTATTACATCTGAATTCAAATTTCCAGTTGTGGTCAACACTGTAAATATTCCCGATGCGCGCAGTTCTTGAACAATCTTCTTTTTCTCATCCATGTATTCCCGCGCCAGCAGTTGCTGATAATTTGTCTCTACGCTGTTGTATTTGTTCTCAGCCATTGCCTCCACCTCTTCATTCTTGAACAAGACAACAATGAGTACGTGATTGCGGGCAATCATGCGTAAGTATGGAACCTGTCGACGGGCTGAGACTTCCGATTCAAAGTTCGTATACAACAACAAGATCGAGCGTCGCTTGAGATGCCGGCGCTGCAGTATCGCAAAATCTTGCATTGATGTTTCGCGATAGTCGTACTTCAGGTTGTACAGTGTTTCCATTACCCGTTGCAACTGTCCAACGCGTTTGGTTGGCTTGAGCGTGCTCTCTTTTTTCTCACCAAATGCATATACACCAATATTATCTCCCAATCGCAATACAACATTGCTGATAACAAGTGTGCTGTTAACGGCGTGATCGAGCAGACTCATACCCGAGAATGGCAGCTTCATATTTCTACCAGTATCAACTACACACACAACGTCTTGATCAGTTTCATCTTGAAAGAGATTGACCATAAGATTGGAATGGCGTGCACTTGCTTTCCAATTGATGTGCCTCACATCATCACCAATCACATATTCTCGAATACTGTCAAACTCGGATGACTGTCCCCGCTTGCGTCTCAAGTGAATTCCAGACTTTGTGAGGTCATTGTTCACGGCCAATGTATCCCACTTTATCATGCGGGTAACTGATGGATATACTTTTACTTTCTTGCGCTTTTTGCGTTGCTTTCGGATACCAATCAGTCCCAAGCCAGATTGAATAATAGCATGCGTACGGCCAAATATGTATTCGCCGCGCACAACCGGAATGATTGTGTATTCAAGGTGCGAAGATGCTCCGGAAGCTAAGACAAGGTTCTTTTGATTATCACGCAACTCAAACTGCACAGGGGCTTCGTCTATCACCTCTACATGCAGGGTAACCGGAGACATATTTCTGATATCAATGCGAACTGAGTTGGGGTCGCCGAGATCAAAACGGCTTCCCATCTCCCTGTCAATTTCCAATTGATATCGAGAGAGCGTAACAACATCGAACAGCAACAAGATTGCCAAAAGCAGCAAGGCCACCATTGCAAAACCAAACAACACCGGCGCAAAAAAGCTCACGACAAAGGCAACAATCAACACGCCTAGTGCCTTCACGATGTATCTACCAGGATATATATTCCGAAGCAGCACTATTTTGGAACCTCTACAGACTCGACAATTCTATTGAGAATAGATGTCTCTGTTTTGCCGTCAATATCTGCCTCAGGGGTGAGGGTAATTCTATGACGCAACACTGATGCGGTGACAGCACGGATGTCTTCAGGAATGACGTATTGGCGACCTTCTAACATCGCCATGGCCTTAGAACAAGCAATGAGTGACAATGATGCACGCGGAGACGCACCTAAGAGCAAGTCTTTATGACTCCGTGTGGCAGCAACAATCTGAACAACATAATCGAAAATCACATCTTCAATATGCACACGTGAACAGGCCTCGCGCAGCGAATTGAGACCCGCAATTGACACGACTGCTTCCGAATCTGCACCACCGTGAATCACATCTCCATGTTCCATTAGCTTCAGAATCTGTTTCTCCTCTTCTGCCTCTGGGTACCCCACAACAATTTTCATCATGAACCGGTCGAGTTGAGCTTCAGGCAGCCTGTATGTACCATCGTGATCAATCGGATTTTGTGTAGCCAACACCATAAACGGCTCAGGCAAAGAGTGCGTTACACCGTCATTCGATACCTGACGTTCTTCCATGGCTTCAAACAGTGCCGCTTGGGTTTTTGCAGGAGCGCGGTTTATTTCATCAGCAAGAACTAGGTTGGCAAAAATAGGGCCTTTGCGAAACTCAAAATCTTCCTTGCCCGGATTGAAAATACTCAGTCCGGTCACGTCAGATGGCATCAAGTCAGGCGTAAACTGTATGCGTGTGTACAAGCCAGAAACGGCTTGCGCAAGTCTTCGCGCAGTTCTTGTTTTTGCAACACCTGGCACTCCCTCAATCAGCACATGGCCATCGCTTAGCAAAGCTGCCATCATGAGGTCCTTAAAATCGTGCTGCCCGATAATTGCTTTGTCGAGAAATGCGCGAATACGTTCCAATTCGCGAACAGTTTCCTGTGGCAAACGCGTGGAGTAGTGCTCCGTGTGTTGAGGCTCATTCGCCTCGTATTCTGTGGATGTTTCTTCCATCATATCTTATCCTAAAATCTCATGCACTTCACGAAGTGTATGGCAGTGTTGTATAAATTCTTGATCGTTGATTTCAATGTTGCGGTCGAGAACAAGCGCTAACGAAGCCAAACGCGCGGCCAAATCTGATGGCAGCATCGCTTCTTCCTGCAGCTTTTGTTCTAGGTGCTCTGTGTTGATATTCACGTCTACATTGCGCAACTCGCGCAGCGTCCGAAAGCAATCTTCCACAGCTTTTTCGAGCACATGCGCATGGTTTTCTTTTTCTATATACAAGGTTGCTACTTGATTGTTGAAATCAACTGAATGATTGAGCATCGGTTCTTGAATTGGAATAATCTGCTGTTTCCTGCGGGCTTTGCCGACATACACAACAAACATCGTGAACATCAACAGCCAGAATGCGGTAGCCAGTGACGGGTTGCTCAAAATCCATCCCAGTGCGGACCAATTGCTTTTTTGTGGAAGCGTTTGATGCGGTTCTGTGTAGTTGACGAAATATGTAGTTGAAAAATCGCAGTCTCTCAGCAACATAAACGGAATGTCAACCAGCTCATCATTTGCCATTACTTCATTTGTGAACAAAGCCGGAGAGTCAAACACATAGAGGTATCCAAGGCCCACTTTCTTTCGCACGGCTAGAGTGTGCACTTCGTCACCAATACTCTCGGTATGGGATTCAAGCAACACTTCCCAACTATCATCAACACCAATCAAATGGCGGAACTGTTGTATTTCAAGCGGAGGCATTTCTGGAAAATCTGCAAAGGATGGGCTGCGAAACAGCGAGTCATCATGTCGATTGTAAAACGCTTGATGAATGTCAAGCAGTGTATCCGCATGTGCGAACTTTCTGAAATTCGCAGTCGCGATAACAACACTCGCACCTTGTTCTAACAAATATCCCAGTTCGGTGAGTTCGTTTCTTGTGAAAAGAATATTGGCGTTGGTGTAAACAAGTGTTGTGTTCTCGAGACTATCGTAGCCGACCTCCAGTAAATCGCTATCTACTTCGCGAACATCATACAACCGGCCAAGTAAGCTGCGAAAGATGCTGAGGTCCGTAGGGCCAACGCCATCTTTTTCATAGTGAATGTAGTCACCCATTGAGCGACTTGCTCCTCTGCCAAGAGATACCAACATACTACCACCAATTAGAAAGCCCATCAGCAAGACAAAGGAGAGTGTTATCCACTTGAGATACTTGTTCATTTCTTGCACACCTCCTGCATTGCATTTGCAATGTTGAGGTATTTCTGTTGGTCAAACTCAACCCGACCAAATACGATCTCGTTGAATTCATGTGTGATCTCTTGAAAGGCCATACGCTGACTTGGCTCTGAAATCTCTCGTGCGTACTGTCGGCTGGTCTTCGAAGGAGCAACAGCAACAATATGTCGCTCTTCAAGGCTGCGCAGCATGAGCAAGTAGCGAATTCGCAGCGCTTCCAGGTGCATTTTTTCATTCTCAAGCAGTGTCAGTTTTTGTTCCAGGGACTCTGTGCCAAGTTCGTGGTCCTCTCCTTCCTCTAAAACAACGTTGCCCTTCTTTCTGAATCGCTGAAAGTACGGTATTCCGGTTTTCACAATTAGGTACAACAAACCTGCGAGGATCGACCATATTATGATTTTGGAAACAATCGAACCTTCGTCGGAGAAACCCAATCGCAGCACATCAGAGATCAACTCTGCAATCCACAATAGAAAGGATTCGAATCCACTCGGTTCCGGCGTTGCGTATGCTTCTTCAATGCCAAGACTGTCCATAATACTATGGCGCAGAGAGTCATTCGGTATGTTGTGATTCAGTGGATTCATGTACGCTTCTTAAACACCTTTTTCTGCGGCGTTTGTGCTTCAGGTTCCGCATCGTTGTTGTCCGATTTTGCAGATTTCCATTCTTGCATCACAAGTTCATGATCTACGTCGTTTTCTGCAAGTGAGCGCCCGTACAACATGAGCATATACACGCCAGAAAACAGAAGAAACAACGCGGTAATACTGAGGTCTACTCCAACTTTGGCAACTACAATCACTACGGTGTCGTAAGTACTCGCCAAACGGTCCAGCCATAGAACTGCAACATTCTTTCCTGCAGCAAAAACACCTCCTAAAACAAACCACAACACCATAGCTGCGAGCAACTGTCCGATTTGTCCACTCGAGAGTTCAAGAGCTTTGCTGAGTGAAAATCGCAGCGATCGATTCTCTACGCTGTATGCAACCGGTGCTAGCGCGAACCGCATGAAGCCGTACAGCAATGCAATAAGGAGTATGACAAACACATAAGGTTTTACGTCGCTACTCGGAATGAGTGTATCAGCGCTTACAACTAGAATGATGAGGGCAAATCCGATAGACGAACAGATACCATACAAGGCAATGGCAGCAACACCTTTGGCGTGAAGCTGAAACTTGGCCATCCAGGACATATTATCCAATCGAATACCTCTCGCCACATTCCAAACAGATATCATGCTAGCATGCATCACCGATGCGCCGAGCACAAATAGGGCGCACATCAGAATAAGTTGAGGACCAAACCGATAGAACGTGACATCTTGAGATCTGTAACCAATACGATTCATCCAATCGAACCATAGGCTGTCGGTAGTTTTGTGGTCAGAAGTCAGTACTGAGTACGTGTAGCTCAAAAAGTCAATATCGAAGAGTAGACCAACCAACAGCAGGATGGCCACGACAGCAAGCATCGGAATCGAGAACGTCAGAACATTTGCAACAATCTGTTTGCGCGCAGCAATAATCTGTCTGAACCCCTCCGACCAGCACTCTCCTATCGTTCTGCCACTAACAAGTTCACCCCTTTTAATCAATGGCTCGCTCCAAACGTAATATGTTGCTGCAGTCCAATTCGTCGAGGGAGGACTACATAGTACCAACACACAAACACAGTACTCGCGCCTATCACGACCACATTGAACACATAGGAAACATCAGACAAGCGCGTTACAAACCCTTCAATGCACCCTGCCACAACAAACAACGGAATTGTTGAGAGTATCAATTTGAGACCGTCTCTCGCAGCGAATGCAAACGAACGCGATCGCTTGTATGTTCCGGGAAATAGAATACCCTGCACCATTCTAAACGAAGCAGCTCCGGCAACTGCAATTGCCGTGAGCTCGAGTACGCCGTGTAAGAGCAAAGCCATATTGAACGACACAAATACATGATTGTGCCACAAGAAATTTTCCAGTGCACCTAACATAATGCCATTGTAGAACAATGCTTGCACAGTTAAATAGCCGAGTGTGGCAACACCCGAAACGGCCTTAACTGCAACCAAAATATTGTTGAAAGTGATACCAATAGCCATGCTGGATTCTTCCATGAATCCATAAATGGCGGCAGGTTCTCCACTCTGAATATTCTGCATGGTAGTTCGCAAATACGACGAGCCAACGGTGTTGTCAGCAAACTCCGGATCCACTTCGCAGGCCAAGAAACCGAACACAACACTGCCATAGAATATCAAAAAAGACAACAGCATTGCACCGCGACTGCGATACGTAGCTTCAGGGATATCCTGTAACCAGAACTTGGCATTCGACTCCCAGTGTTTGTTGCGAGTTGGCTGAAGAAGTCTGTGAAGCCTCAAGGCAAGAGAATTCAAATACTCCACAATAGCCGACCGCGGAAAATGCGAACGGGCATAGGAAAGATCCTCAGTTACGAGAATGTACTGTTCCTTAATCTCAGTCGGATCCTTTGATGCCGAATCTGCTACGCTTGTGAGAAACTCAACTTGGTCCCAGCGGTCTTGGTTTTGCTTGATAAAAACAGGCTCTTTCATCGCAACACAGGTTATGCTTGGTTCACT
Source organism: bacterium (assembly GCA_030426285.1). Lineage (GTDB taxonomy): Bacteria > Bacteroidota > Ignavibacteria > Kapaibacteriales > UBA7675 > JAUHYX01. The sequence goes on along the minus strand of JAUHYX010000064.1, from coordinate 3,079 downwards.
TGAACCCCAATATAGACAGATTTACAATGTTTTGGTAAATCGGGACCAAAGTTTGTAGGTTACGATTATGTATTGGCCTGTACAACCAGATGTGTTAGCATGAAAAACAATCACTTTTATACTCCACACAACGTGGCAATTCAGTTTCCTTCTACGGCGATTGGCCGCAGAATAGTTGCGTTCATTATAGATTACCTGCTGGTCATAGGAATGCTGTATTTAATGATCATGGCCGACTTGCTTTTGTTTGAGTGGTGGGTGATAGTACTGTTTGTCGCCTTCTTTCTCACCTTTCCATTGATACAGGAAACAGCAACAGGTGGTGCTTCAATTGGCAAACTCATCATGAGTTTACGCGTTGTGAAGATTGACGGATCGAAAGCTCACTTTTCAGACTACGTGATGCGATGGATTCTAGGCTTGTTTGAGCTGTACACAATGTCAGGTCTCGTTGCAATAGTATCGGCTTCAATGTCGAGCAAAACGCAGCGATTGGGTGACATGGCAGCAGACACAGTCGTTGTTTCGCTAGCGAGTAAAACAAAACTCGACGACACGCGCATCACTCTCGAAGAAACTCATGAGATTCAGATTCCGGAAGTAGACTTGTTGTCGTCTAAGCAAATCTCAGTGATTATGAGAACTGTCTACCGAGCTAAAAAACATCGATCGCAGGTATCAAAGCGCAGACTCGAAGAAATCGCCGAAAAGGCAGCAACAGTGATGGGATATGAGGTTCCTGAGGACTCTCTTGAGTTCCTCGAACAAATCGTTGTAGACTACACGTATCTTCACGACGAAACGTAGGACTCTACCGCCTTAATCAAACGATCGTTGATACAAAAAAGCGAGTGCACTCTTGAGAATGCACTCGCTTGAAACATTGCACGTGAACTGACGACTACGCGAATTCTGCGTCATCCTCATCTGTCCAAAGCACTTCTTCTACATCGTCCACTTCGGCAACATACGCACCATACCAATACGTAGAGAACAAAATAGAAAAGAAACTAACGAACAAGTTCAGTAGTGTGTTTGTAATTTGCGAGATAGCCGTTACAAGTCTTTCATCAAACACTAGCCCCAATACTGTCGTTATGATTAGCGAACCGATGCCTACCACAAAAGAGAAACCGATCAGTAGAAGCACCATGACAATGAGGTAGCCAAATGTTTTGCCCAATTGGCCACTGGTGAGCTCGGCGTTTCGCTTAAATGCAGCGAATAGTCCTAACCGTTCGATGACAATCAACTGATTGAAGAACAAGAGATACCTTATCACGAAAACTACTATCCCCGCGAATACGGCAAAGCCGTAGAACAACGCCACTACCCAATCAACGAGTACGGCTAGACCAACACCAACTGCAACCAACACGGTGGTACCAACCCACATGAGTATTGCAAGCAACACATAATTGACAAACAAAGACCACTTTGATGCGTCAACCGCCTCGCTTACGGCATCTTCATCCTCTTCAAATGGAGGGCTGCCAACAACATTGGCTACAGACATGATCGATGTATAAAAGAACGACGTTGCGATCATGGACACAACAATTGCAAGTAACCCACAAATGAGCGCTATTGGAGATTGTGTCAACCCCGAAAGAATGTAGCCAACTACTTCAGCTGGGTTTGAAGACATCGCGGCTGAGGCAAGTGTACTCTGCAAGCTCGTAAACCAATCGAACATCAGATAGACAGCAACGGCAACAAGTGCGAAGTACAACAGGTAGAACGGACCTGCCTTGCGCAATGCTGTGTTCATAAACAATCCGAAGAACTCGCGCATTACTCCAAAAGAGCTTGACAGTAGGTCTCCGAGGTATCGGCGTTTTCGTAACACAAAATCTTCCATGTACAATTACTCCAAAATGTTGACAGATTTGGATCTTAAAATAGACTAGTATCAGTGCTTCTACAAACTCAAAATTGTACTCGATGATGTGCAAGCACGTAGATATTGCACCCTAGTGCACCTAAGCATTGGTCGCCAAACAACACATTTTCTTCTGTATCTGTCCTTCAATCTATCCGCGAAAGCAATGCAACAACTTTGTAGGAACGAACCAATGTTGTCCGACATCGCTAGAATTACTTCGTGACTGTATAGTTGCGGAGCCTATGTTGCCCTGCACGATATATTCGTGTCCATGAAGCTCTGATAAAATGTTGTCAACAGCAAGTCTGACACACGGAATCATTGGTTCGTGAAACTCAACATGCTCTGGCCGAAAAGCAAGCCATGCTCTGCCTTCTTGGAAATTCTCATCGATCTCTGTGACAAAGTAATCGCACTTGAACTCACCTGATGCGAGAATCTCGCCTTCTACGACATTGATTGTAGGTGAACCCAAAAATTGAGCAACAAAGAGATTTTTGGGGTGGTCGTATACGTTCTTAGGCGTATCGAACTGTTGTAGCCGCCCATCATTCAACACGAGAATCTTATCCCCCATTGTCATTGCTTCAACCTGATCGTGAGTAACATACAGCGACGTCACACCCAACTCTTGCTGTAGCGTACGAATTTCTCTTCGCATGTCTGTACGCAGCCGCGCATCCAAATTTGAGAGCGGCTCATCAAATAAAAACACTTTAGGCTCGCGCACAATTGCCCGTCCGAGCGCCACACGTTGACGCTGCCCACCAGAGAGTTGCTTCGGCTTTCGATCCAACAATGCTGAGAGCCCCAATAGCTCAGCTACTTTTCCCACTCGCGCGCCAATTTCAGACTTCGGTGTATTGCGGATTTTTAGCGGAAACCCTATGTTGCCAGCCACAGTCATATGCGGGTACAGAGCATAGTTTTGAAACACCATGCCAATGTCGCGCTTGCCTGGAGCCAACTCGGTGACATCTACTCCATCAATATATACATGACCTGCTGTTGGAGTTTCCAAGCCCGCTACCATGCGCAGAGTGGTTGATTTCCCGCATCCTGAAGGTCCCAACACGGCACAAAACTGACCGTCTTTCACATCGAATGACAAGTCGTGAACGGCCGTAGAGTCTTCGTACTCTTTGCGCAGAGAATCCACACTTAAGGTTGCCATTGTATCGCCTATTGCTTGTG